>NZ_LXFY01000022.1:0-10212 GCF_021432585.1 Pectobacterium sp. IFB5596 | reverse complement strand
GGAATGAAACAGAATTTGCCTGGCGGCGATAGCGCAGTGGTCCCACCTGACCCCATGCCGAACTCAGAAGTGAAACGCCGTAGCGCCGATGGTAGTGTGGGGCTTCCCCATGTGAGAGTAGGGAACTGCCAGGCATCAAATTAAGCAGTAAGCCGGAGCAATCCGGTGGTTGTAAAGAAATTCGGTGGAGCGGTAGTTCAGTTGGTTAGAATACCTGCCTGTCACGCAGGGGGTCGCGGGTTCGAGCCCCGTCCGTTCCGCCACTTATTTGAAAAGCCCTAAGCGTTAGCTTAGGGCTTTTTCGTGTGTGTAGAATTCTAGAATTAGAGTTTTTAGATAATCCTCTCTTTTTCTTCTCCTTATGTTTTTTCGTCAATCAACCATTTTCTCTTTTTCTTCCCTATCGGCCAGCGCATATGACAAGTCTGCGATAAAATTCTTGTAACGGAAGAGGGCATTTTTTTGGTAGGGTATTTGGTGTATTGAAACGGATAGTGGACGAGGCGTGCGGAAAAGAACCTATGCAATGAGATATGTTGCTGGCCAACCAGCTGAACGTATCTTTCCTCCTGGGGAAATGTATTATCCAGGGCAAACGATACCGACAGGCTCGTTGTTGCTGGAGGGGGATGTTTTACGCGTAATGGTGTGGAATATTTTTAAGCAACAAAGAATGAATTGGCTTTCTGTGTTGCAGAATTTCGGCAAAGGTACCCAGCTTGTTCTATTACAGGAAGCGCAAAGTACGCCAGACCTTATCCGTTTTGCAACCACTAACTACCTTTTTGCCGATCAGGTACCTGCCATTATCCTCCCACAACACCCATCCGGTGTGATGACGCTATCAGCAGCCCAACCGGTATATTGCTGCCCTTTACGTGAACGCGAACCTTTACTGCGTTTGGCCAAGTCTTCTTTAGTGACGGTATATGCGCTTCAGAATGGGCAGAGGCTGATGGTTATCAATATCCATGCAGTTAACTTTAGTTTTGGTGTTGAAGTTTATACCAAACAATTGGCTGCAATTGGGGAGCAGCTCATACATCATCAAGGGCCTGCTATTATGGCTGGAGATTTCAATGCATGGAGTCAGCAACGTATTAACGCACTTAATCGGTTTGCGATAAGGATGGGGCTACAGGAGGTGTGTTTTGTTGATGACCAGCGGCGTAAGGCATTTGGCCGGCCGCTAGATTTCGTCTTTTACCGTGAATTGACCGTTAACCAGTCTTCTGTATTGGTGACTCAGGCTTCAGATCATAATCCATTGCTTGTCGAATTCAGCCTGATTTAATTGCGATAAAAAAACAGCCCTCTACATTTCTGTAGGAGGGCTGCGTTTCGTTGCTGATTCTGATATGACGTTAAGAATCAGGTTTTATGTTGCTGCTAACATAAAGCGTCAGGCGATCGCCTGGCTGGATGTTGGCATTTTTATTGATAACCGTATTCCATCGCATTACGTCAGCGATATTTACGCCGTGGCGTTTAGCAATACTTGCCAGCGAATCACCCTTTCGTACCTGATAGGTGATAGAGCTGTTATTACCTGAGGCTTTGGCAACTTGCAATGTCTGCCCAACCTTGAGCGCACCAGCGCTACGTAGATTGTTCCAGCTCTGCAAATCTTTCGTGCTGACATTAAGCCGTGCCGCAATGGCTGATAAGGTATCACCTGAGCGTACCTTATACTGCTGTGATGCTGGCGTTGACTGTGTTTGCGCTAAGCGTGTTGGTTGAATCGCTGCGATGTCACCATCAGCCAGTGAATCTTTCAACTGCTCAACGTGAGCTTTAGGAACCATAATGTAATGTGGCCCATTTGGTGCGGTTACATTACGCTTATAGCCCGAGTTATAGCTCTTCAGCTTATTCAACGACAGTCCAGCCATCTCAGCGGCTTGAGTCAATTCTATCTGCTGCCCCAGCTCAACTTTGGCTAATGCCCGGCTTTCATTGGGTTGCGGCAGGCTAACGCCATACTTCTTGCTGTTTTTAAGAATATCGCTCAAGGCTAACATCTTAGGAACATAAATGGACGTTTCACGCGGTAACGCCAATGCCCAAAAGTTGGTTGATTTCCCTTTTGCTTTATTTACTTTCATCGCCTGCATGACACGGCCTTCACCACTGTTGTATGCGGCAACCGTCAATAACCAGTCACCATCAAACATTGTGTTGAGACGTTGCATCATATCCAGCGCAGCTGTCGTAGACGCAATTACGTCGCGACGCCCGTCATACCACTGGTTTTGTTTCAAACCATAATTACGTCCTGTACCAGGGATAATCTGCCATAGCCCAGCGGCATTGGCGGATGATGTGGCACTTGGATCAAAAGCGCTCTCCACTATGGGTAGCAGTACCAGTTCCATCGGCATTTTACGTTGCTTAATCTGCTCGACTATCCAGTACATGTACGGCTCTGCCCGTAATGTTACATCGTGGAGATAGCTCTTATTTTTCAAATAACGCGTTTTTTGCTCGCGGACCCGGGCGTTATCCGGAACCTCCATCTTCAGCTCGTCGCCAATGAAGTTCCACAGATCTCGTTGCGCGAGGCTATCGTCATCTAACCATCGCGCGGAGGCCTCTCGGCTACCTGTGTACTTTCCTGCTTCACTTTGACTTGCCGAAGACAAACTCTGTGCATGCTGTTTCGGTTGCGAGGTGTCATGTGGTGAAACCTGACAACCGACTAGCAAGACTGAGGCGATGATTATCGCTTTAGCCTTCATATGTTGGTCAATAGTTGCTTAAAAGACGAGCAAGGATACTTTGATTAGAGGAATAGCACAACCTAAACCTTCAGAAGCAGTCTTTCTTGCTGCGTAGCAGCTCAAAAACTTGCCAATTCTCTATATTTTCAGGTTCTTTTGATAATTTTCTTTTTAAATCAAACTCATGGCAGCGGAGAAAAAGATTGATTCTTCTTTCCTGCCCTAATGTTGTTGGCAGGCTAGACTGCGATTTTTCGCGTATCTGGCTGATTTTATGGAGATAAGCTTCAATACTTGGCTCTTCTGGCCATATAGCATTAGAAAACGTTAAGTTTGATAACGTGTATTCATGGGCACAGCACACGACGGTATCATCAGGAAAGGCTGCTATTTTATTAATTGATTCATACATTTGCTTCGGCGTCCCTTCGAGAATTCGGCCACATCCTGCTGAAAATAGGGTATCACCGCAGAACAAAAACGGCGCATTATAGTAGGCAATATGACCTAATGTATGCCCCGGAACCTCAATTACAGAAAATTCCGAATTTAACAAAGAGACGGTATTTCCCTCCTCAACGAGATAGGTTGCGCCGCATTTAGCGGTTTCTTTCGGGCCGAAAACAGGCAAGTTAGGGTAGTGATTGAGTATCTCACGGACACCTCCCACATGGTCGTTATGGTGGTGAGTGAGCAAAACTGCTTCGGGGGAAAGTGAGTTTTGAGCGAGCGCATTAAGCACTGGGTTCGCCTCACCCGGATCGACGATCACACAACGCTTTTCTTTATTACTCAATAACCAAATGTAGTTGTCCTGAAGTGCGGGGATACTGATAAGATTCATTCATCACCTCTTTTTTCTAGCAGCCTGAGGGCGAGAACAGACGATGAAATCGGCACAAATTCCTCAGACCATTGTTGCCCCTGATTCATGGAATGATATCACCTGCGGGCAGTTTTATCGCGAGTCGCTTGAGCTGGCTTTGTTGCCATGGTGGCCAAAACTCTTTGGTTTTCACCTTATCAAGATAGGGGCGCTGAGTGCAGAAATCGATGTAACAGAGTGCGCAATCGCGCATCAGGTTAACGTTGCTCCGCATGGTGATAATCTTCACGTTGTGGCTGATGCCCATCAACTGCCTTTCTCTGAAAAGTCGATCGATGCCTGTTTGCTTGCTCAAACACTATCTTATTCGTCGGACCCACATCGTGTTTTACGTGAGGTTGATCGCGTGTTGATCGATGATGGTTGGTTAATCCTGAGCACATTTAATCCGATCAGTTTGGTTGGTCTTGGCAAACTGATCCCTCGGGTTAATAAAAAGCATCCCTATTGCAGCCGTATGTTTACTCAAATGCGCATCACGGACTGGCTGGGGCTATTGAACTACGAGGTTATTCATCAGACTCATTTTCACGTTACGCCATGGCGAAGGAATAAGGGGAAATTGAATAAACATATTCCGATGCTAGGGTGCCTGACGTTAATTATTGCCCGAAAGAGAACGATTCCGCTGACGTTCACGCCGATGAGAACGCGGTTGCAGAAAGCATCTGTGCGCCGCACAGTGGGCGCAACAAAGATATATCGAAGATGAGAGAGAGGCCTACGGTGATTTACTCAGCCTGATAGCCAATGTCATCGAGTGTTGGCGCACTGGCGGCGGCGCGAGCAAGCTCATCGCAGCGCTCGTTTTCCGGGTGTCCGGCGTGTCCTTTTACCCATTCCCAGCGCACGGAATGGCGTTGAATCGCGGTATCCAACCTTTTCCAGAGATCGACATTCTTGACGGGTTTTTTGTCAGCGGTTTTCCAACCGCGTTTTTTCCAGTTATGAATCCAACTGGTGATACCCTGACGAACATATTGGCTATCTGTGCTGAGTACGACATCACAGTCGGTGGTCAGTGTTTCAAGCGCTGCAATCGCGGCCATCAATTCCATTCTGTTATTCGTCGTAAGACGATAGCCCGCACTTAACGCTTTTTCGTGCTGCTTGTAGCGCAGCAGGGCGCCATAACCGCCGGGGCCGGGATTACCGAGGCAAGATCCGTCGGTGAAAATTTCTACCTGTTTGCGCATCTCTGGTAGACTCTCCCTTATGGTAAAAACGGCAAGTCTGACATAAACGAAAACGATGAGCACTGAAATTACGCGACAAATTGTCCTCGATACAGAAACCACCGGTATGAATAAACTGGGGGTTCACTACGAAGGGCATAAAATTATCGAGATCGGTGCGGTCGAGGTGATTAACCGCCGCCTGACTGGCCGTCATTTTCACGTCTACATCAAACCCGACCGTTTAGTGGACCCAGAGGCCTATAACATACATGGTATCAGCGATGAGTTTCTTGCTGACAAACCGATGTATGCTGATATTGCGGATGATTTCCTTGATTTTATCCGTGGTGCGGAGTTGGTCATTCATAACGCGATGTTTGATATCGGCTTTATGGATTATGAATTTCGATTGCTGAATCGGGATCTTCCTAAGACGGAGACGTTCTGTAAGATCACCGATAGCCTGCTTATGGCGAGGAAGATCTTTCCCGGCAAACGGAACAGTTTGGATGCGCTCTGCGATCGCTATTTAATAGATAACAGCAAGCGTACGCTGCACGGCGCATTGCTCGATGCCGAGATTCTGGCTGAAGTTTATCTGGCGATGACCGGAGGCCAAACGTCGCTAACTTTTTCTACGGAAGGTGAAACGCAGCAGCAGAATGAGAACAGCGAAACGATCCAAAGAATTGTTCGCCCACAATCGGCGCTAAAGGTGCTTTATGCCGATGAGGCTGAGCTATTAGCACATGAACAACGCTTGGATCTGATTGCTAAAAAAGGCGGGAGCTGCCTGTGGCGAGCTGAATAATACCGCTGAAGTATCATCCTTTACATAGCAAGATAGATAGGTCGGTTATGTCATGGGAGAGAGAATAGTCACTGAGCTGAAATTATAAGCAAACAGAAGCGGTTAGTTATAAAAAGCATTGACGTAATAGTGCCATCATCTTAGTATTCATCCCGCTCAGTGAGCACGAGTGGAGCGGTAGTTCAGTTGGTTAGAATACCTGCCTGTCACGCAGGGGGTCGCGGGTTCGAGCCCCGTCCGTTCCGCCACTTATTATGAAAGCCCTGAATCAGAAATGGTTCAGGGTTTTTTCATTTCTGTGGTTTGTAGAAAAAGCGGTAGAAATGAGTTAGGAGAAAAATGCGGCCACCCGGAAAGCAGTGACCGTTTTTTTAGAAATCCCAATCTTCATCTTCGGTATTAACGGCTTTGCCTATTACATAAGATGAACCGGAGCCAGAAAAGAAGTCGTGATTTTCATCGGCATTTGGCGAGAGCGCTGAGAGAATTGCGGGATTCACATCCGTCATGCTGGCAGGGAATAGCGCTTCATAGCCCAGATTCATCAGCGCTTTGTTCGCGTTGTAGTGAAGGAATTTCTTCACATCTTCCGTCCAGCCGACGCCATCATAGAGTTCCTGCGTATACAGCACCTCATTGTCGTACAAATCCTGTAGCAGATCGTAGGCGAAATTTTTCACCTGCTGCTGGCGAGCGGGATCGGCCTTTGCGAGTCCGCGCTGGAATTTGTAGCCTATATAGTAGCCGTGTACGGCTTCGTCGCGGATGATGAGTCGGATCAAATCTGCCGTGTTGGTCAGCTTGGCGCGGCTTGACCAGTACATCGGCAGGTAAAATCCAGAGTAGAACAGGAACGACTCCAGAAACACGCTGGCGACTTTCTTCATCAGCGGATCGTCGCTGCGATAGTGCGAAAGAATAATGTCAGACTTCTTCTGTAGCGCCGGATTCTCTTCGCTCCAGCGATAGGCATCATCCACTTCGCTGGTCAGGCAAAGCGTGGAAAAAATTGAGCTGTACGAGCGAGCGTGTACCGCTTCCATAAAACTGATGTTGGACAGCACGGCTTCTTCGTGCGGCGTCACCGCATCGGGCATGAGCGTTGGCGCGCCCAGCGTATTCTGGATGGTGTCCAGCAGCGTCAGACCGGTAAAAACACGGATCGTCAGCTGGCGTTCGCGGGCGTTGAGCGTGCTCCACGACGGAATATCGTTAGAGAGCGGCACCTTTTCTGGCAGCCAGAAGTTAGACGTTAATCGGTTCCAGACTTCCAGATCCTTGTCGTCTTCAATTTTGTTCCAGTTAATCGCCTGGACGCGAGTGAGTGCGGTCATGCTTCGATTTCCTTCCGCGATGGCTTATAGCGCACAGGACACACAGCCCTGAACTTCGGTGCCTTCCAGAGCCATCTGCCGTATGCGAATGTAATAAATAGTTTTAATGCCCTTGGTCCAGGCGTAGATCTGCGCTTTATTGATGTCACGTGTGGTGGCGGTATCGCGGAAAAACAGCGTTAGCGACAACCCCTGATCGACATGCTGCGTGGCGGCAGCGTAGGTGTCGATGATCTTCTGCGGCCCGATCTCATAGGCATCCTGGTAATACTCCAGGTTATCGTTGTTCATGTAAGGGGCAGGGTAGTAGACGCGACCAATCTTGCCCTCTTTACGAATTTCGATGCGTGACACAATCGGGTGGATACTGGATGTCGAGTGGTTGATATACGAAATCGAACCGGTCGGTGGAACCGCCTGTAAGTTTTGGTTGTAAATACCGTGCGCCATAACCGACTCGCGCAGCGCCGCCCAGTCTTGCTGGGTGGGAATGTGGATACCAGCCTGCTCAAACAGTTCACGCGCGCGGTCTGTCGTCGGTTCCCACTGCTGTTCGACGTATTTATCAAAATACTCGCCTGTGGCGTATTTGGAGAGTTCAAAACCTGAGAAACGCTGGTTACGCTCTATTGCTAGCGCGTTCGATGCCCGAATCGCGTGGAAAGCGACGGTGTAGAAATAGATATTGGTAAAATCGACGGCTTCTTCTGTGCCGTAAAAAATACGCTCTTTCGCCAGGTAGCCGTGCAGATTCATCTGGCCTAAACCAATCGCATGGGATTCGTCGTTGCCTTTTTCAATAGACGGCACGGAACGGATATGGCTCATGTCGGAAACGGCGGTCAGCGCGCGGATCGCCATTTCAACCGTTTGGCCGAAATCGGGTGAGGCCATTGCGTTGGCGATATTCATCGATCCGAGGTTACATGAAATGTCTTTGCCGATGTGGCGATAGCCAAGATCGTCGTCGTACAAGCTGGCGTCATTGACCTGCAAAATCTCAGAGCACAGGTTACTCATATTGATGCGGCCGTGAATCGGGTTCGCGCGATTCACCGTATCCTCAAACATCATGTAGGGATAACCGGACTCGAACTGGATTTCGGCGAGGATCTGGAAGAATTCGCGCGCCTTAATTTGGGATTTACGGATGCGCTTGTCGTTCACCATCTCGTGATATTTTTCGGTGACGCTAATTTCTGACAGCGGCACGCCGTAAACTTGTTCAACATCATAAGGTGAGAACAGGTACATCACCTGATTATTCTTCGCCAATTGGAAGGTGATATCGGGGATAACCACACCTAAAGATAACGTCTTGATACGGATTTTCTCGTCGGCATTTTCCCGCTTGGTATCCAGGAAACGCAGAATATCCGGGTGATGTGCATTGAGGTACACCGCGCCCGCGCCCTGACGTGCGCCAAGCTGGTTGGCGTAGGAGAAAGCATCCTCCAGCATTTTCATGATAGGAATAATACCGGATGACTGATTTTCGATACGCTTGATTGGCGCACCGGTTTCACGGATGTTGCTAAGCATGAAAGCCACGCCACCGCCGCGTTTTGAGAGCTGAAGCGCGGAGTTAATCGCTCGACCAATCGACTCCATGTTGTCTTCAATACGCAGCAGAAAGCAGGATACCAGTTCGCCGCGCTGCTTTTTACCGCAGTTGAGAAACGTGGGCGTAGCGGGCTGGAAACGTCCGCTGATAATCTCGTCAACCAGCGCGCTAGCCAGTGCTGTGTCCCCTTTGGCAAGAGCTAGCGCTACGAGACAAACGCGATCTTCGTAGCGTTCAAGATAGCGTTTGCCGTCAAAGGTTTTCAGCGTATAGCCGGTATAGTATTTGAACGCGCCCAGAAAGGTTTGAAAGCGGAATTTGTGAGCGTAAGCCTGCTGAAAAAGGCTCTTGATAAAATCGAAGTGATACTGATCGAGCACTTCCGCTTCGTAGTAACCTTCTTCGACCAAATAACGCAGCTTTTCTTCCAGATTGTGGAAGAACACGGTGTTCTGATTCACATGCTGTAGGAAATAACGGCGCGCCGCGAGTTTATCCATCTCGAACTGGATATTTCCCTCTGCGTCGTAGAGGTTAAGCATCGCGTTCAGCGCATGGTAATCGAGTGAGTGGGCTTCCGCATCGGCTTTGCTTGCCTTTGCACTCACGTGGTCTGTTGTTGCCAAAATTCAGTTACTCCCTTACGCACATTTGCAACGTCTTCTGCTGTGCCGAGCAATTCAAAGCGGTACAGGTAGGGCACCTGACATTTCTGCGCAATGATGTCGCCAGCGATGCAGTACGCTGCACCGAAATTGGTATTGCCTGCGGCAATCACGCCGCGCAGGTAAGCGCGATTGTGCGGATCGTTGAGAAAGATGATGACCTGACGCGGCACAGCCCCTTTCGTGCTGCCTCCGCCGTAGCTGGGGACAACCAGAATATAGGGGCGATCAACTTTCAATGCAGGCTGTTCTGTCGCTATCGGAATTCTCAGGGCTGGCAAACCAACCCTGGAAATGAAGCGATGCGTGTTTTCCGACTGGCTGGAGAAATAGACCAGCGGGTTCATATAGCCTCCCTTACTGCAATTGCAGGGCGGCGTTCAGAGTACTGATCTTATCCGGGCGGAAACCGCTCCAATGGTCATCGGCCGTCATCACGACGGGCACTTGCTGATAGCCCAACGCTCTTACCTGCTGTAACGCCTGTTCATCTTCAGTTAAGTCCACCAGTTGATAGTTAATTCCTTGCTTATCCAGCGCACGGCATGTGGCGTTGCATTGAACACAATCCGGCTTAGTGAAAATAGTAATACGCATGATTCGTATTTACCCTTTGGCGTGAAAGAAGTATGTCGGAGCGGCTATCTTCAGGGTATATGCACCTGAACCGATCCACTGGGTAGCGACCCGTTACGTGACGGCTACACAAAGAATACTAGATGTGGACATTTAAAATTTCAACCACACAAGATATATGATTTTTAGTTGACCTTATACAAAATCACGCGAACCCAGATGTGGCAAGGCTGGTAGAGAATGCAAGTAAAAAATACAGAAAGAAATAAATGTGATGCGCATCATTTTTGATGAAATAGTGCACGACGAAATGAAGGGTAATGTGGGAAAGACAAAAGCCAACATGACTAATCCAGCTTTCCTCTGGTAAAAGTTGGCTTCTTAGTAACGCTTTTTTATGCTGACTAAGAGACAGTTTCGTGCGCAATGATACCGTCATTTTCATGCTACTTCATAGCATGCGCCCGACGCAGGGCGC
>NZ_LXFY01000021.1:0-12446 GCF_021432585.1 Pectobacterium sp. IFB5596 | reverse complement strand
TCCTAAGCCGGCTATCTCCTCAGCATAATTTCTTACGCCAGATAACAGCCAACCCCGCTTGCAGCCCGCATAAAAATATAACCAAGAGACTGCCGTATTCAGTAAAACTCCCACGAAGGAGTCACAATGTTAACGGTGATTCTTCGCGCTCTTCATCCCCATCCTGTTGCACAATCAATACGTTATACGCCACTGCGCAGAACAGGGAATTCAGCCGATTCATATCGCCAAGTAAACTCAAATGAAGCGAACTGGTTTCCAGACTCTGTACGTTGTGCTGATGTAAGCGATCGACATGCGCATGGGCATAACGACGATTCATAATACGGAAACGGTGCTTGGCACGGCGCAGGCGTTTGGCGCTGGTGACATCTTCAGATAAGAAAACCGACAGCCCCAGACGCAAGTTCGCCAGCAGTTGGTCATGCAGGTGGTTCAACTCTTCCAAACCCTGCGCGGAAAACGCCATGCGTACGCCGGAGGAATGATTGCCAATGTCATCAGCCATGCGTTCGATAATATCGCCCGCCTGTTCCAGATTCAGCGCCACTTCGATGACTTCTGCCCAGCGCTGAGAATCCCGTTCATCCAACCCGTCTTTCTGAATCTGCGCCAGATAAAGCTTAATCGCGGTGTATAGTATATCGACATCATCATCAAGCCGACGAATCTCCCGCCGCTGCATAGGGTCGCCCTGCAATACTTCGCGGTATAAGCGCAGCATTTGTTCCAGTACATCGCCAATCCGCAGCGTTTCCCGTGCTGCATTAGCCAACGCCAATGCTGGCGTATCCAGCGAACTGGTATCCAGATGACGAGGCTTCATCTGGAGATCAACCTGCGGCGAATCAGCAATCATCGCGCAGGACAGGCGAGCCACCACACCAGTAAGCGGAATCAGCAGCAGGCAACGAATCAGGTTGTAGAACAGGTGGAAGTAAATCACCAACTCTTCAGCACTTAGCGGAATACGCGCCAGCCAACGCGAGAGCGGCTCGACCAGCGGTAGCATAACCAGACAACCGAACATCTTGAACAGCATGCTGCCGAGCGCCACGCGTCGCCCCGCCGCATTCTGCGTCGAGGTGCTCATCATTGTCAGTAACCCACTCCCCAGATTGGCACCGATGACCAGACACATCGCCACTTCCAGCGAGATCACACCGCTTGCCGTTAACGTTGCCGTCAGCAGCACCGCAGCCAGGCTGGAATAGGTAACCACCGCGAACAGCGCGCCAGCCAATGCATCCAACATAACGTCGCCCGTCAGCGAAGAGAACAGCACCTTCACGCCCGACGCCTGCGTGATCGGCGCTGCGGCCAAGACGATCATTTCCAACGCCAGCAGAATCAGCCCAAGCCCAATCGCTACACGACCAATCTGGCCGACCCTCGTCTGTTTACGGCTGAGGAAAAACACCACGCCAAGAAAAATCAGCAGCGGAGAAAGCCAGGATAGATCGAACGTCAGAATTCGCACCATCAGTGCCGTACCGACATCCGCCCCGAGAATAATCACCAGCGCAGGCGTTAAAGCCACCAGTCCCTGTGAGACAAAAGAGGTCGTTAGCAAGGCCGTCGCATTACTACTCTGCACCAGCGCAGTGACGCCAATGCCAGCCATAAAAGCCAATGGTTTTTTCTCAACGCTATCGCTGAGAACTCGCCGTAGCTGAGTGCCATAAACCCGCATGATACCCGTGCGGACAATGTGGGTGCCCCACACCAGTAATGCAATCGCAGAAAGGAGATTCAGCAGTGTTAACAAAAAGTCCGCGCCTCCGGTCAAATAATGTGTCGATGAAATACAGTGTGTCTATGAAATACGGTGTATCGATAGAAAACACGGTATTGATGAGGTAATGAGCAGCCATCTTACCAGATGTTGTCTGGCCGTGCTGCGAGGCAGTCCTCACCACAGGAAAATCGATTACATCAACAAATGAAAAAAATTAATTAAATGACAATATTTAAAAAACAGAATCCAAATCAATAATCCTGCGGTTTCCTGTCATGCCTTGTCTGGTTAGCGCTATGCTCCTCTTATGTACCTAACCCTTATGGGTTATGCGCTTGCAAAACGTTAAGCAGGATTAATGTTTTGCAAATTGAGTACGTTAGCGTATGCCCTGCAATCCTTCTGGCTTTTTAGTAAGGAAAATGGATGAAGACAAAAACCTCGTATGGACTAAACTGGCTCCCGCTGATCGTGATTCTTGCTGTCGCCGCTTTTTTTTGGCAAATGGAACCCCCTACGGGCTTAAACCCAGCCGCCTGGCACTCCGCCGTCATTTTTGTAGCAACGATCGTTTGTATTGTCGCTAACGTCCTCCCGATTGGGGCTATCGGTATTATCAGTATCACCCTCTTTGCGCTGACGTACGCCGCGGGTGATAAAACAGCAAGCGGGGCAATACAAACCGCACTCAGCGATTTGAACAGCTCGCTGATCTGGCTGATTGTCGTTGCCTTCATGATCGCGCGTGGGTTTATCAAAACGGGATTGGGTCGCCGTATCGCCTTGCAGATGATCCGTATGCTAGGGAAGCGCACATTGGGGCTGGCTTACGGCCTAGCCTTTGCCGATCTGGTGCTTTCCCCCGCGATGCCAAGCAACACCGCACGCTGCGGCGGAATTATTTATCCGATTGCCGATTCGCTGTCACGGAGCTTCGACTCCAAGCCGGAAGATGCGTCGCGCAGTAAGATTGGTACGTTCCTGATCACCTGTATTGGTAACGTTAACGACGTGACAGCAGCCATGTTTATGACCGCCTACACCGGCAATCTGCTCGCGGTGAAACTCGCTGCCAACGCAGGCGTTACCATTACCTGGGGAAGTTGGTTCCTCGCCGCACTCGTCCCCTGTTTGATCTCTCTGGCGGTTGTCCCACTGCTCGTCTACTGGCTAACCAAGCCAGAAATTCGCCATACGCCGGATGCGCCAAAATTGGCCGTCGCAGAATTGGCAAAGATGGGCAATATGAGCCGCGGAGAGTGGCTGATGGCCTTCACCGTTATTCTGCTGCTGGTACTGTGGATTTTTGGCGACCGCTTAGGCGTAGATGCCACGACCGCTTCCTTCGTCGGGCTGTCCTTTCTGCTGTTAACCGGCGTACTGAGCTGGGAAGACGTGAAAAGCGAGAAAGGAGCCTGGGATACGCTGATTTGGTTCGCCGCCCTGCTGATGATGGCGAATCAGTTGAAAAAACTCGGCTTCACCAACTGGTTCGGCGATCTCATCGGCAGCAATATCGGCCATTTGATGCAGGGAACAAGCTGGGTCTTGGTGCTGTTGTTGTTGAATGCAGCCTATTTCTACACCCACTATTTCTTCGCCAGCGGCAATGCACAGATCGCCGCCCTTTTCGCGGTATTCCTCGGTGTCGGGATCAACCTGAACATTCCAGCAGTGCCGATGGCGTTCATGCTGGCGTTTACCAGTAGCCTGTACTGCTCACTCACGCAATATACCCACGCACGCGGCCCGATCCTGTTCGGTGCAGGCTACGTACCCACCGCCGTCTGGTGGCGCACTGGCTTTGTCGTCAGTCTGGTGAATCAGGCGATCTTCATGAGTGCAGGTCTATTGTGGTGGAAAGTGATTGGGCTGTATTAACCGTTCGCTAGTTATTATGTGGAAAAGCCGGGTTCCCCGGCTTTTTATTAGCACAGCAAAAAACGTGATCAGAACGAATAAGAAACGCTGCCGACCACGCTGCGCTCCGCACCGAAGTAACAGAACTCTAGCGAGTTACACGCTGCCACGTAGCGTTTATCAGTCAGGTTATTGACGTTAAGCTGTGCACTCAGCCCTTTCAGACCCACCTTCGAGAGATCGTATCCCACCGCCATATCCACCAACGTATAGGAAGGCAACGTGTGGGTATTGGCACGATCGGAAGTCACACCGTTCACATAACGCACGCCAGAGCCAATCGTCAGGCCGTCCAGTGGACCGCTTTTGACATCATAGCTAGCCCAGGCACTAGCCTGATTGCGTGGGGCATATACCGCACGTTTTCCTTGCTCAGCAACGCTGCTTTTCTTATAGCGAATGTCCGTATAAGTATAAGCCGCTTGCAAACGCAGATTATCGGTAATGTGGCTCACGGCCTCCAGTTCGACACCTTCAGATTCAATTTCACCGACGGAACGGTAAGGGTCATTAGGCTGAACTTTTGTCGCGACATTCTTCTGATTAATACGGAAGACCGACAGACTGTACTGATCCTGAGAGCCTTCTGGCTGATACTTCATCCCAGCTTCCCACTGTTTACCTTTCATCGGCTCCAGTACGTTACCATTATCATCGGCGAAGCTAGTCGGCGTAAAGGCCGTAGAGTAGCTGACATACGGTGCAAAACCGTTATCAAACAAATAGAGCAAGGCCGCTCGTGAGCTAAAGTTGTTTTTATCAAGCTCACTATGTGTGCCGTTAGTATGGTTAACGTGAGTGACTTTCACCCGATCGTGGCGACCACCCAACGTCAAGCGCCAGCGTTCCCAGCTCATTTGATCCTGAACGTAGATCCCCGTCTGTTGCAGCTTGTGTTTTTCCAGCGTGCCGGACATACCTGTTGGCCCAGAGCCGTAAACGGGGTTAAACGCATCGATCGCCGGGAAAGAGCCAGAAGGCCAGTCCATGTTATTATTACGCTGCTGATAGTCGATCCCCACCAGCAGACGGTGATTTACGGCACCGGTATCCACGCTGCCATCGAGCTGATTATCTAACGTTAACGCAGACAGCGACTCACGGGAACCTGAGTAGTAGCGAGTCAGAGTATCGGCGCTCGGCTGCGTCCAGCCATAGGCGTACACCTGATCCAAATGCACTTTGGTACGCAGGTAACGCAGCTTTTGACGCACCGCCCAGCCGCTATCAAAACCATGTTCAAAGTTATACCCCACCATGTTTTGCTTGCGGTCGTATTTCTCATAGTTCTCTTCCCCTTCATAAAAGGTGTTCGAGATTTTCTGGCCGTTATGCGCCACCACGGTGCCTTCATATGGTAGTCCCGAATGGCTGCCACCTTCAGGATCGCGGTGCAGATAAGCCATCAATTCCAGCCGCGTCTTATCGGAAATTCGCCACAGTAAGCTGGGCGCAACCGCATAACGTTCTTCTTTCAGCGGCCCAAATTGCGTATCCGCCTCACGCACCATCCCGCCCAGGCGGAAGGCAAAACGCTCATCGTCATCCAACGGGCCGGTAACGTCAAACGCCGCACCACGCTGCGCATTATTACCTGCAAACAGTTTAATCTGGCCGCTGCGATCAAACGACGGTTGGCGGGAATTTAGCGCCACAATCCCGCCCGGTGAAGAGCGTCCGTAGAGTACAGACGCCGGGCCTCTGACGACTTCAATGCTGTCGAGGAACCAGGGATCGATAACCAGCGAACTATGGGAATTGGTATCTCCCATCATCTTCAAGCCATCGAGATAAACGTTATCAAGACTGCCGTCGGAAAAACCGCGTAACACCATGTAGTCAAAGCGGTTAGAGGCACCAATCTGGTTGTTAAACACACCCGGCGTATAACCGACCGCCTGCCTAACGCTGGTCGCGCCTTGTTCCTGAATCTGATCGCGCGTAATGATAGAAACGGCCTGAGGAGTCTCAATATCCGGCGTTTCCAGCTTGGTGGCACCGCGTTGCGTTTGAGACGTAACGACTAACGTATCGCCAGAGGATAACGTCTCCTGTGCGAATGCCGACACAGTAAATCCACTGGTGAAACAGCCAACCAGCAGCGCCAGCCGCGTTTTTCTGAACATGGGAATCTCCACAGACTTTATTATTGTAAATAAGAATTATTACCGTTATTGGTCTGCCGATAGCTATGCGCAGTGACGGTTTACGTATGCGCAATGACAAAATGGGAACTCTGCGGAAAGACGCTGGACAGGTAGCAAAGTGACAATACCTGGCGTAAGCAAGGAGCAATGCATCGATTAAGACAAGGAAGGGCTAGCTGGGTATGCGCGCATCGCTCGGCGCAATACCGTAACGTCGCCGGAAAGCCGTGGCGAAGTTAGTCGCGTGCTGGTAGCCCGACATCCAGGCGGCTTGCTGAACGCTGTATCCCTGCGCCAAATAGCGGCGGGACAGTTCTAATCGGCAGTCGCGCAGGTAGTCAAAGACGGAATGACCATATGCTTGACGAAATTTGGTACGCAGGCTACTGCTGCTCATCGCGGCCAGCTGCGCCAGCTCATTGAGGGTGTACTCTTTTTCAGGCTGTTGCGCCAGACGTCGCCGCACATTATCCAACCGCTCCTGTTCGCCGGGCGGGGGCAACATACGCCGCGCTCTCCCACATTGTCCGAATGACAGACCATGTCCCAGCAGTTGCAGCATCACGCCTTCCAGCATGAGCTGGCGCGATAAACCCGGCAGGGTATTTTCCAGCGCATGCTGTAAACCAGACAACAAATAGCCGGGAACCTGCCATAAAAATGTCGGATTACCGCTCTGTTCCCATTCGTTCAACAACAAGCTCAACTGCGGCTCCAAAGCGGAAGTCGCGGGAAAAATCCCCAAAGACACGGTACGAAGATGATGGTCAGCAAGGTGGCTCGCATTCATGACTAGCCGATCGCCCAGTTGGGTACTGAATGCCATGCCAGAGCGCACAACAAACTCTTTACCATTCAGGCGCAGCGCGACACACCCTTCCAGCACCACCAGCGTATAAAACGGACAGCAGTGCAAAGACGTCGATTCGTAAGGCTGCAACACGCGTACATTGGAGTTCGTCAGGCAAATACCGGAAGACAGCGTCATCTCTTCGACATCACCCTGCACCACGATGCGCTTTTCTTTCATGCGATCGCGGCAAGACGACAACTGCGGGAAGTGGTAATCAATCCCGTAGCGTTCACCGATATCAAAGAAATCCTCTATGGAAAAGAGTCGTTTTAGCATAAGCGGGAAGATACCCTCATCCTGTTTAACGCCCAGAATCAGGCCTGCAGTTAACGGAAAAGCATGGAATGAAAACAGAAAAACGCATTCTGCTTAATTGGTGATCACCTTACCATTCCCATGAAATCGCATCAATAAGACTGATAATTATTCTCATTGAAATGGTGTTCTAAATCCTGAATACCTTAGCTAGCGTAGGGAGGGTTCTCTGACTGGCATCAGAAATCATGCTGAGGTATCAGTGAACGCCGAGTGAGCGACAGGACGTCGCGAAAGACAGTGCCGCGTCGGACAAAACGTCAACGGCGTTTTGAACAGCACTTGTGCTGGCCCGAAGGGCGAGCCCCATTTATGGGGCGAGTAAACGCGTCACTGGCGACTCGATAAGCGTTCAATGATTCCGAAGGCACCGCGTAGCGGCAGGATTTCAGCCAACAGCCTGGGTTCATAGGGCAAGCGGCGTTTGAGCTGCCCTATGTCGGGCGTGGCGTATTTGTCACAAAATATAACCTTTGCCCTCACGCCCGAAACGCCCCCAGTCATGCATAACTCAGACAACAATATCTGTAAGCACCCTATCAATACCTAGTCGGCATCATAGCCGAGATTTGGTGCCAGCCAGCGCTCAACGTCACTCACTTCCATACCTTTGCGTATCGCGTAATCCTCTACCTGATCGTGCTGGATTTGTGCGACCGCAAAGTATTTGCTGTCAGGATGGCTGAAATACCAGCCGGATACCGACGCACCTGGCCACATGGCATAGGATTCAGTGAGTTTCATGCCAGTATGTTTTTCCACATCCAGCAACTGCCAGATTTGTACTTTCTCCGTGTGGTCTGGACAAGCAGGGTAGCCCGGCGCAGGGCGAATCCCCTGATAATTCTCACGGATCAGCAGCTCATTACTGAGGTTCTCATTCGGCGCATAGCCCCAGTAAACTTTACGCACGCGTTCGTGCAGGTATTCCGCAAAGGCTTCCGCCAGACGGTCAGAAATCGCCTTCACCATGATCTTGTTGTAATCATCATGCTGAGCTTCCCACAGATCGGCCAACGTATCCTCTTCCAGCCCACCAGTCACCGCAAAGGCACCGAGATAATCCGGCTTGCCGCTGGACTTCGGCGCCACAAAGTCGGACAAGCAGTAGTTCGGGAAGTCGGTTTTTTCCGTTTGTTGACGCAGATGATGGCTGACTGACAGCACCGTTTCGCGCCGTTCATCGGTATAAATCACCACGTCATCGCCAACGCGGTTCGCCGGGAATAAACCCACCACACCACGAGGGTTCAGCGCACCGCGCGCAGACAAGTCGTCCAACATTGCGTTGGCATCGGTGAACAGGCGTTTGGCCTCTTCACCTACTACCTCATCTTCCAGAATACGAGGATATTTCCCCGCCAGCGACCAGGTCATAAAGAACGGCGTCCAGTCGATGTAATTGCGCAGCGTTTCAATGCTGGCTGTCACTTCCTGAACGCCCAGACGATGCACAACTGGCGGCGTATAATTTTCCCAATCCAGATCCGAGGCGTTAGCACGAGCGACTTCCAGCGTCACCGGCGGCGTTCTCGGTTTTTTACGCGCGTGCTGAATACGCACGGTTTCGTACTCTTTGCGGGTACGCGCAACAAAGTCATCGTACTGTGTACTGGACAGCAAAGCCGATACCACGCCGACAGAGCGTGAGGCATTCTGCACGTAGACGGTCGGGCCACTGTAGTTCTGCTCAATCTTCACGGCAGTATGCGCTTTAGAGGTCGTCGCACCGCCAATCAACAGCGGCAGCGTAAAGCCCTGACGCTCCATCTCTTTCGCCACGTTAACCATTTCATCCAGCGACGGCGTAATCAGCCCGGATAGCCCAATGATATCGACATTCTCTTCGCGTGCAGTTTTCAGGATTTTATCCGTCGGAACCATCACGCCCAGATCGATAATCTCGTAATTGTTACATTGTAGCACCACGCCGACGATGTTCTTACCGATGTCGTGAACGTCGCCTTTTACCGTCGCCAGCAGGATTTTCCCTGCGGACGAGCCTTTGTCTTTACTGGCTTCAATATAAGGTTCGAGGTAGGCCACAGCCTGCTTCATCACACGCGCAGATTTCACCACCTGCGGCAAAAACATTTTACCTGCACCGAATAGGTCGCCGACCACGTTCATACCGTCCATCAACGGACCTTCGATCACTTCAATCGGTCGTGACGCCTGCTGACGCGCTTCTTCCGTATCCAGTTCGATAAACTCGGTAATGCCTTTAACCAGCGAATACTCCAGACGTTTCTTCACGTCCCAGCCACGCCACTCCGCCTGTGTTTTACTGCCTTCATCTTCTGTTTTGCTACCGCGGTATTTTTCCGCCAGTTCGAGCATGCGCTCGGTGGCATCGCTGCGGCGGTTGAGGATCACGTCCTCTACCGCATCGCGCAACTCAATAGGAAGATCGTCATAGATCGCCAACTGACTGGCGTTCACGATCCCCATGTCCATACCATTGCGGATCGCGTAATACAGGAAGACGGCGTGGATCGCCTCACGTACCAGATCGTTACCGCGAAATGAGAACGACACATTGGACACGCCGCCAGAGATCATCGCGTGCGGCAGTTGCGCCTTGATATCGGCGCAGGCTTCGATGAAATCCACCGCGTAGTTGTTGTGTTCGTCGATCCCCGTTGCCACCGCAAAAATATTCGGGTCAAAAATGATGTCTTCCGGCGGAAAGCCGACTTCTTCCGTCAGGATGCGATAAGCTCGGCTACAAATTTCAATTTTACGTGCGCGGGTATCTGCCTGTCCGACTTCATCAAAAGCCATCACCACCACGGCAGCGCCATAGCGCCGCACCAGCTTAGCGTGGTGAATAAAGGTCTCCACACCTTCCTTCATGGAGATCGAGTTAACAATCCCTTTTCCCTGAATGCATTTAAGCCCTTTCTCAACCACATCCCATTTTGAGGAGTCGATCATAATCGGCACACGGGCAATATCAGGTTCACCGGCAATCAGATTCAGGAAGCGGATCATCGCCGCCTCCGCATCCAGCATGCCCTCATCCATGTTGATGTCGATGATCTGCGCACCGCTTTCCACCTGCTGACGGGCAACATCCAGCGCTTCGTTGTATTTTTCTTCTTTGATCAGACGCTTAAAACGCGCAGAGCCGGTAACGTTCGTCCGTTCCCCCACGTTAACAAACAGGGTATTAGCATCGATAATCAACGGTTCAAGACCGGATAAACGGCAAGCTACCGGGATCTCCGGCAGCGTGCGCGGCGGCACACCTTCCACCACTTTCGCCATCGCAGCAATGTGTGCAGGCGTCGATCCACAGCAGCCACCGACGATATTCAGAAAACCCGATCGCGCCCATTCACCGATATGTTTCGCCATATCTGCTGGATCGAGATCGTATTCCCCGAAGGCGTTAGGTAGCCCCGCATTCGGGTGTGCGCTCACATAGCATTCTGAAATACGCGATAGCTCGGCGACATACTGACGCAGCTCATCCGGCCCCAATGCACAGTTCAGACCGAAGGAAAGTGGGCGGGAATGACGCAGAGAGTTGTAAAAGGCTTCCGTGGTTTGGCCGGACAACGTACGTCCTGACGCATCTGTGATCGTACCGGAGATCATCACCGGCAAAACAATCCCTAACGCCTCAAATTCACTTTCGACTGCGAAACTCGCCGCTTTAGCATTCAACGTGTCGAAAATGGTTTCGATCATGATCAGATCGACGCCACCCGCGATCAGTGCGCGAGTCGATTCGCGGTACGCCTCTACCAGTTGATCAAAACTGACGTTACGAAAAGCCGGATCGTTAACATCGGGGGAGATCGACGCAGTGCGGTTCGTCGGACCGAGAACGCCAGCAACATAGCGAGGCTTATCTGGTGTTAATGCTGTCCATTTATCCGCGCTGGCACGCGCCAACTGGGCGGCGACGGTATTAATTTCCGCCGACAGCGATTCCATATCATAGTCCGCCATCGCAATCGTGGTGGCGTTGAAGGTGTTGGTTTCGAGAATATCAGCACCGGCTTCCAGATAGGCGTCGTGAATTTCACTAATCACCTGCGGTTTGGTCAGCACCAGCAGATCGTTATTTCCCTTCACATCGCTCGGCCAGTCGGCAAAGCGCTCGCCGCGATAATCTGCTTCCTGCAGGCGATAACCCTGAATCATAGTACCCATACCACCATCCAGCACCATGATGCGTTGCGCCAACTGACGCTGCAATTCGTCTACCCGATTACTCACGCGAACCCCATTCCCGGCCAATAAATACGATATATATTGCGTCTATCCTAGCATAAGTTATGAGCAGGCTAACGCGGTGTAGCGTGAGACTTTTTCAGGTAATTTGCCGATAAAAAACACAGCGAAAGAAGAGTTGCATTCTGCGGTAAAAAAACGAAAATCAATTCCATTACTACAAAAAGGAATCGACGCCATGACGCCACCAGAGCCAGCTAAACGCGGGAAAAAACCCAGAGCCAGCGCGGGAAACGCTGCACAGCCAACCGGGCAGGTTCAGTCACTGACCCGTGGCCTGACGCTGCTTGAGTATATCGCCAAAGCCAACGGCAGCGTGGCGCTAACCGATCTCGCTCAACAGGCCGGTTTACCGAATTCCACCACCCACCGCCTGCTCACCACTATGCAGCAGCAGGGCTTTGTGCGTCAGGTTGGCGATCTGGGGCTATGGACGATCGCATCGCACGCCTTTATCGTCGGCAGTAGCTTTCTGCAAAGCCGCAACCTGTTAGCGATTGTGCATCCGATATTACGCAAATTAATGGAAGACTCAGGCGAGACGGTCAATCTGGCCGTTCTCGATCAGACGGATAGTCAGGCGATCATCATCGATCAGGTTCAATGTACGGCACTGATGCGTATGTCCGCCCCCATCGGCGGTAAATTACCGATGCACGCCTCCGGTGCCGGAAAAGCATTTCTGGCGCATTTACCCGATGCTCAAGTTACCCAACTACTGCACAAGAAAGGGCTGCATGGCTACACGCCACACACGTTCAGTTCGCCACAAGCGCTGAAAGAAAATCTCTTGTTGATTCGCAAGCAGGGGTATTCGTTCGATGATGAAGAGCATGCGCTGGGGCTACGCTGTATCGCGGCCTGTATTCTGGATGAACATCAGGAAGCCTTCGCCGCCATTTCCATCTCTGGCCCCGTATCTCGCATCACGGACGACCGCGTCACAGAACTCGGCGCGCTGGTGATCAAAGCCGCCAAACAAGTCATGCAGGAATACAGTGGGCTATGAATAAAGGGTATTTCTCGTCAGGCCTTTCAGGTGCATGTTTATGCAGACTCTGGAAGGTTTCGTGCGCGATGATGTCGTTATTTTCATGCTACCTCGTAGCACGCGCCCGACACAGGGCGCTTGTATCTTTCTCACGTAGTGATTAGCTATCACTACATGAAACAGAGTGAGCTTCCGTAGGGCGCTAAGGCTATCAACCTTGCGATTGAGTTTAAGCCC
>NZ_LXFY01000020.1:0-15645 GCF_021432585.1 Pectobacterium sp. IFB5596 | reverse complement strand
GAGAACGATAGTCAGCTTGTTCGAAGATTGGTTCTGATGGTTGTGTGGCACAAAAAGTGAAACATGACGGTTGGAATGAAACAGAATTTGCCTGGCGGCGATAGCGCGGTGGTCCCACCTGACCCCATGCCGAACTCAGAAGTGAAACGCCGTAGCGCCGATGGTAGTGTGGGGCTTCCCCATGTGAGAGTAGGGAACTGCCAGGCATCAAATTAAGCAGTAAGCCGGAGCAATCCGGTGGTTGTAAAGAAACTCGGTGGAGCGGTAGTTCAGTTGGTTAGAATACCTGCCTGTCACGCAGGGGGTCGCGGGTTCGAGCCCCGTCCGTTCCGCCACTTATTAAACATTATGCCTGCTAACTTTAGCAGGCATAATGTTAAGAGAAATATAGGGGCGTAGCTCAGTTGGTAGAGCACCGGTCTCCAAAACCGGGTGTCGCGAGTTCGAGTCTCTCCGCCCCTGCCAGATAAAACCCTTCACGTTATCGTGAAGGGTTTTTTTTGATCTGCATTTTATGCTCGATCCTGTCTTGTATCCCTCTTCCTGATTTCTCCATTATTTATCTCTATCGAATACCTGGTTAATCTAATTCATTGTTATTTAAAAAATAAAATCCTTTAATGTCCTTCTGACAGATCGTGCTGATTTAGCTGTAAATATGCACAAAATCACCGTAATACCAGGTTGTGAACTTGCTCATCTACCTTGTTCGATATTTGAACTAAAACTATCTACAACCTGAGTGAAGAGTAAGTCGTTTTCAAAACACGCCTTCAGGTTACATTCACTTGTGAGTGATATCTGCCAACATCACATCGGTAGCGCTATAGCATAAATTTGCGGCGCTACGCTGTACCTGAAATCTGACTACGTAGCTGTAAAGCGACACAGAAGGAGTTTAAGTATGTACAGACGTTTACTGGTAGCTGTTGCTGTAAGCATGGCATTGTGCGGTGCCGTGCAGGCAAAATCCTTAACTGTTGGGTTTTCCCAGATTGGTTCAGAATCAGGATGGCGCTCTGCGGAGACTAAAGTGTCAAAGCAGGAAGCAGAGAAACGTGGAATAACGTTGAAGATCGCTGATGCTCAGCAGAAACAAGAGAATCAGATCAAAGCTGTGCGGTCATTCATTGCCCAGGGCGTAGATGCCATATTTATCGCACCGGTCGTTGCCACTGGCTGGGCCCCTGTCTTACAGGAAGCGAAAGAAGCAAAAATCCCGGTTTTTCTACTTGATAGAACGATTGAAGTTAGTGATCCATCTCTGTATACCGCTGCTATCGCCTCTGACAGTGTCTATGAAGGAAAAGTGGCAGGGGAATGGCTTGTTAAAGAAGCCGCAGGTAAACCTTGTAATGTTGTTGAGTTACAGGGAACGGTTGGGGCTAGCGTAGCGATAAACCGCAAGAAAGGGTTTGCTGAAGGTATAGCTTCGGACCCGCAGATAAAAATTATCCGTTCACAATCGGGAGACTTTACTCGCAGTAAGGGTAAAGAGGTGATGGAAAGCTTTATTAAAGCTGAACAGAACGGAAAAAATATCTGTGCAGTTTATGCACATAATGATGACATGGCCATAGGTGCGATTCAGGCAATTAAAGAAGCGGGGCTAAAACCTGGCTCACAAATAAAAGTTGTCTCTATTGATGGTGTCCCTGATATTTTCAAGGCCATGATGAATGGTGAAGCTAACGCCACCGTTGAGTTAACACCTAATATGGCTGGACCTGCTTTTGATGCTTTATTAGCGATGAAGAAAGATGGAAAGCAGCCTGAAAAATTTATCCAGACAGAATCTCGTTTATTATTGCCTGACACGGCAAAACAGGAATATGAAACCAAAAAAGATCTTGGTTATTGATATTTATATTATGAATTCATCATTTATATAAATTTTGCTAAATACCTAGCAGAAATATGAATATGGAAAAGTAGGTTTACCCTGTTTTCTGCTCATTTAAACAAAGGAGCAGTGAATATTGTCAGCCTACTTACCATCATCTTGCTCGGGTGTGACGTGGCTTTGTTAAGTTGTCGTATAGGTGATGCTGATGGAAACGACACGGTTGTTAGATATTCGGGGCATGAGCGTTGAGTTTCCGGGGGTGAAAGCATTAGATCTGGTGGACTTCACGCTTAATCGCGGCGAGATAGTAGCGCTATTGGGGGAGAACGGTGCAGGTAAATCAACGCTGATTAAGGCGCTGACTGGTGTTTATCATCGCTCATCGGGTGACATTATCCTCGATGGTATTGCGATTAATCCTGTTAATACGGCCCATGCTCAATCATTAGGTATCGGTACAGTATATCAAGAAGTTAATCTATTACCGAATCTGTCCGTTGCGGCAAACTTATTTATTGGCCGTGAACCCACACGCTGGGGCATCGTTGACCAACATAAAATCTTGCGCCAAGCCGAAGCAATATTATTGAATTATGGGTTGATGATTGATGTTAGCCATCCGCTTGGCAATTATTCTATTGCAGTTCAGCAAATTGTCGCCATTGCCAGAGCTATCGATCTCTCTGCTAAAGTTTTAATTCTTGATGAGCCAACGGCAAGCCTTGATGCGAAAGAAGTCGAGATGTTGCTGGATATATTACGGAAGTTGCGCGATCGCGGAATCGGCATGATATTTGTTACGCATTTTCTGGATCAAGTTTATCGCATTAGCGACAGAATTACCGTTTTACGCAATGGGCGGCTAGCCGGGACATTACCTACTGCAGAATTACCGCGTATTGAATTAGTTCAAATGATGTTGGGACACAGTTTTGATGAAACATTATTGAAGCGGGGTAAACACAGTGACGTCTCGGGTGAGCCCATTGTGCAATTTAAACACTATGGCCGACGTGGCTCAATTAATGACTTCGATCTTTCCGTGCGTCCTGGAGAAATCGTTGGTCTGGCTGGCCTATTAGGGTCCGGCAGGACAGAAACGGCACAATTGATATTTGGCATCAATGTGTCTGACGCCGGAGAAGCCAGGGTTGATGGCAAACAAGTCAGCATTCGTACGCCGCGTGCAGCAGGGAAGCTGGGTTTTGGCTATTGCCCAGAGGATCGTAAAACTGACGGCATTGTCGGCGCAGCAACGGTACGAGAGAACATTATTCTGGCGCTTCAGGCACAGCGCGGCTGGCTGAAGCCCATTTCTTTACGTGAGCAAATCCGTATCGCTGAAAAATTTATTAGCCTGTTAGGGATTCGCACACCCAATGCTGAGCAAGAAATTCAGTATCTATCGGGAGGGAATCAGCAAAAAGTCCTGCTATCGCGCTGGCTGGCAACAGAGCCGCGTTTCTTGATTCTGGATGAGCCAACGAGAGGAATCGACGTTGGCGCACATGCCGAAATCATTCGCCTGATCGAAAGATTGTGCGAACAGGGGATGGCGCTATTGGTGATCTCTTCCGAACTGGAAGAACTGACCGGCTATGCCGATCGCATCATTGTGCTGCGCGATAGGCAACACGTTGCACATCTTGAACATAGCGAGATCTCGGTTGCCGCAGTGATGCAGGCAATCGCAGTACAAACGGGAGCGGCTGATGACAGACAATAACAGCAAACCTGCCAAAAAAGTGCGCCTAACGTTTACCAAGGGCGTGCCGCAGCTTCTGGCGCTGGTCGCTATTTTGTTGATTGACAGCATGGTCGCGCCAAACTTCTTCTCCCTCCACATTCAGGATGGGCGCTTGTTCGGTAGCCTTATCGACATTCTTAACCGCGGGGCACCCGTTGCGCTGCTGGCACTAGGCATGACGCTGGTGATTGCCACTGGCGGTATCGACTTATCGGTTGGCGCAGTCATGGCGATTGCGGGAGCGACAGCCGCAACGCTGACGGCTGCTGGTCATCCACTCCCTTCCGTATTACTGGCCGCGTTATTGGTTGGCGCACTATGTGGGCTATGGAATGGTTTTTTGGTCGCGGTATTACAGATTCAGCCGATTGTAGCGACCTTAATGCTGATGGTCGCTGGTCGAGGTATTGCTCAACTGATTACCGAAGGCCAGATTATTACATTTGATAATGCAGGATTGGCTAAGTTGGGCAGTGGGACGCTGTTCTATCTACCGATGCCAGTGATGATTGCCTGCGTGGTGTTGTTAGCGCTGTGGGCTCTGACGCGTAAAACGGCGCTTGGGCTATTTATCGAATCCGTCGGTATTAATCTACGCTCCGCTCGCAATGCCGGTGTGAGTACGAAGCTGGTATTAGTCGCGGCTTATGTCATCTGCGGTGTATGCGCCGCCGTGGCAGGCGTTATCGTAACGGCAGATATCCGCGGTGCGGATGCGAATAACGCGGGCCTCTGGCTGGAATTAGATGCGATTCTGGCTGTGGTGATCGGGGGCGGCTCCCTACTCGGAGGGCGTTTTAATTTACTGCTCTCTGTTGTCGGTGCTTTGATTATCCAAAGTATGAATACCGGAATTCTGCTATCTGGCTATCGGCCGGAATTTAATCTGGTTTTGAAGGCGCTCGTCGTTCTACTGGTTTTGGTCATGCAATCTCCGCGCATTTCTTTGCATCAACTGTTTAGGAGGAAAACATAATGTTGAAACGCCACTTCCCCCTGTTGATGACGATTCTGGTATTTATTGCGGGCTATTTATTCTGTCTCAGCCAGTTTCCCGGCTTTGCTTCGACGCGAGTTTTCTTTGATTTACTGACAGATAACGCTTTTTTAGGGATCGTGGCGGTTGGGATGACGTTTGTTATTCTGTCTGGCGGGATCGATCTCTCTGTAGGATCGGTTATTGCATTTACCGGTGTGTTACTGGCCAAATTGATCGGTGTGTATGGTATTGATCCTTTCTTTGCGTTCGCAATTGCGCTGGTGATGGGAGCGATGTTTGGCGGATTGATGGGATGGATTATCGATACGCTGAAATTGCCTGCATTTATTATCACGCTGGCCGGTATGTTCTTTGTCCGGGGTATGAGCTTTATCGTTTCACAGGAATCGATTCCCATCGAGCATCCTGTCTACAGCCAACTGGCGGGTTTAGCATGGCGCATGCCCGATGGAGGGCGTTTTACCTTTCTGGCGCTGGTTATGCTGATTGTGGTGCTGATTGGGATTGTGATGGCGCATCGTACCCGTTTCGGTAACCGTGTTTATGCGATTGGCGGTAACAGCTATTCTGCAGAGCTGATGGGTGTGCCCGTTAGGCGGACGACGATTCATATATACATGCTTTCCAGTACGTTAGCGGTGCTGTCAGGCATTGTTTTTTCGCTCTACACCTCTGCGGGCTATGCTCTGGCGGCAAGTGGCGTGGAGTTGGACGCCATCGCTGCTGTTGTGATCGGCGGTACGCTACTGACCGGTGGCGTTGGAACGGTATTGGGAACGCTGTTTGGCGTACTGATTCAGGGCCTGATTCAAACGTATATCACATTTGATGGCACCTTAAGCTCATGGTGGACAAAAATCGTCATCGGCTTCCTGCTGTTTGCTTTCATTGGGTTACAGAAAGCGTTAAGCACCTTCTGGTTAGCCAGACGTGCTTAAGTTAGTTGTGAGCAAAATAGGTCATGGATTAATCACAATAGGTGTTTTCAGTAACTGACGAATCATCGTCTGCTGATCGCTGTTTTGTAACCAAACGGCATAAAATGGGCGCACGACGGGCTGGTTGTCGCCGACTATCCTCAGATTGGTGTACGTTTGTAACCAATGGCTAGGTAAAAACGCGCAACCACCGGTTATCTCAAGCAACTGGCGGGTTAAATGGGCTGATGTTGTTGTCAGGACGGGGAGCTGCTCGCTGGCCAACAGGCGAGTCTCTTGCTGATGAAAATCTGCTCCCCATTCAAGTTTTATATAGGGTAGTTCCTGTCCGGGTGGGTGCGCTTCTGCTGCAAACAGCGAAAGGGAAAAATTGCCCAGTAGCTGGCTCGCCAATTCTTCCATTTTGGGTGGTTCAGTCGTAATCAACAGATCCAACTGGCGTTCATGGAGCTGTTTTACCAGCGAGTGGCGCAAGGCAATTCGCGCTTCTAACTGGAGCAGTGGGCGCTGTTGGTAGAGTGATTGTAGCCACGGTGTTAGATACACTTCCCATAATGAGGCAGTTGCCCCTACCGAGAGCAGACTGTGTTGCTGCGAACGTGCGACCTCTTTTTTGGCTATCTGCCAGGTACCGATAAGGCTTTCCGCATAGGGTAGAAGCCGTTCGCCGGCGGGGGTCAGACGTATATTGTTCCGATGGCGCGTGAATAGATTGGCACCAAGCTGTGTCTCTAACTGGCGAATCCGAAAACTCACCGCTGACTGCGTCAGATACAGGGATTCGGCAGCACGGCCAAAGTGTCTTGTCCTGCTGACTTCCAGAAAGGTTTTTAGTAATTCGGTGTCCACGCCCATCTCCAAAAAAATTTTGTCGTAATGATTTAAATGTTTTGTTTTACACAATGTCAAGCCTATCTAATACTCCGCGCCATAAACAACACGACCATAGAAGAATTAGGAGCGTGTAAGATGGCAGAAAGCTTCTCTACCACTCATCGTTTTTTTGATAACAAGTTCTACCCGCGTGGTTTTTCCCGACATGGCGACTTTACGATTAAAGAAGCACAACTGTTGGAACGCCACGGTTACGCGTTTAACGAACTGGATTTGGGTAAACGTGAACCAGTGACTGAAGAAGAAACATCGTTTGTTGCAATGTGTCGCGGCGAACGTAAAGCGGAAACAGAACTGGAAAAAATCTGGTCCAAATACCTGGAACGTGTCCGTCGTCCTAAACGCTTCCATACGTTGTCTGGTGGTAAGCCGCAAATGGATGCAGTGGAAGAATACACTGAAAGCGATGATTAATTAAGAATGGGGCATTAGCCCCATTTCTTTTTGGGGTAAATAATGACCGAATTTCCGCTATTCAAGGCTTTTATGGAGCTGGATAAGTAACCGATCCATGCAACGGTAGCTCAGCGCTTCGGCAAGATGCTTTCTCTCAATGTTGTCCCGATCGCCAAGGTCAGCGATCGTGCGCGCGACTTTCAATATCCTGTGCCAGGCGCGTACGGATAAGCCAAGTTTGTTCATCACTTCTTCCAGATAAGCCGCATCAGGTGGCTCTAACGTACAGTGCTTTTCTATTTCGCGCGAAGTTAGTAGTGCGTTGATTTTATTTGCCCGCTTCAGCTGTATCTGTCGTGCGATCAGTACGCGTTCGCGAATCGTCGCGCTAGTTTCCCCTTGATAGTGTTGCTGAGATAAAACGCCAGGTGGCAGTAAAGGAACCTCGATCGAAAGGTCAAAGCGATCTAAGAAGGGACCGGATAGTTTACTGAGATAGCGCAGTATCTGTTGGGCCGGTAATCGGTTATGAATGCCTTGGTAATGCCCTGACGGGCTGGGATTCATTGCGGCGACAAGCTGAACGCGTGCCGGGTAGCACACCTTGGCTCGGGTGCGGGAAATGATAATTTCACCCGATTCCAGAGGTTCTCGCAGCGAGTCTAAGACGCGTCGCTCAAACTCTGGTAATTCATCCAAAAACAGCACACCGTTGTGGGCGAGTGAGATTTCTCCGGGTTTGGGCAGCGAGCCTCCGCCTACGAGTGCCGCCATAGAAGAACTATGGTGAGGTGCTCTGAAGGGTCTGGCCCGCCAGCGCGTCATGGTGGCATCAATGTTAACCAGGCTGTTGATAGCGGCGCTTTCTAACGCTTCTTCATCGCTCAATGGAGGCATCAGATTGCCTAGCCGACTCGCCAGCATCGTTTTCCCTGTTCCCGGCGGCCCTAGCAATAGCAGGTTGTGGCCGCCTGCCGCCGCGATTTCCAACGCGCGTTTAGCCTGCTCCTGACCGATAATATCCTTTAGGTCTAGCGTATCTTCCCCTGTCTGTGCAAAGGACGTGATAGTGGAACAGCTGAGCAATTCCTCTTCTCCACTGAGAAAAGCACATACCTCTAGCAGATGACCCGCCATCAGCGCTTCACCCTGAGGTATCAGTGTCATTTCCCGTTTATTGTCATCTGGCAGGATAAGCTGACGGCCTGATTTTATGGCTTCCAAGGCAGCGGGAATCGCGCCATTAACGCCACGTAACGTGCCAGACAGGCCGAGCTCGCCGAGAAACTCATAGCGGCCTAGCTTTTCACCATCGATTTGTTCTGATGCCGCTAGAATCGCCAGAGCAATGGGTAGATCGTAGCGTCCCCCCTCTTTTGGCAGGTCTGCGGGAGCGAGATTGACCGTGATACGTTTTGCTGGAAATGTAAATCCGCAATTAATGAGTGCGCTGCGCACGCGATCGCGCGCTTCCTTCACGGTGGTTTCTGGTAAGCCTACCAGCGTTAAAGCGGGTAATCCGCTGCTGATGTGAACTTCGATGTAAACGCCCGGAGCTTGTACACCAATCATTGCCCGAGTATAGGTAACTGCCAATGACATGCTATTTCCCCTTTGATGATGGCTTGCATCATCTGCTGCAAGGGGGAAAAAGTAGAGACCGTTGTCGCTAGCCTGCGCGGCGGCGTCATAAAATAATCTTCTGTTTCAGCAATGGATAAAATTTGTGCGTACTGCGCCGCATTTATTTGGGGAAACGGTGCTCTTAGCATTATCTGGCGATCGGCAACGCATGTTTTCATTACTCTGTTTTCTGCTGCCAGCTCATTTTTACGCCAATAGACGAAAATAATTTCGCATGCTTCTACCTTATGATTACGTTGTGTTTTTTTCCGTATCATAGGTAATGCTTACTAGTGGCAATGAAAAAAAATTGTTGTCATGGCATGTCTTACTGTGATAACTCTGTAGGCATTCGTTCGACAGAAGATTAATGAACAACCTATTATGAAAGCCCTATCCCTAGTGATTAGCCTAGTCGTGATTAGCGTGGTGGTGATTATTATCCCACCGTGCGGGGCTGCACTTGGACGAAGAATGGCTTAGAAATCAAGGCCTGATTCAAGAAAACCCCCGCACCGAAAGGTCGGGGGTTTTTTGTTGGGCGTAATCTATAACGAAAAGGAACAGAAAATGAACATTAGCATAAAATTCTGTTATTCCCATAAGATGTCGGGGAAATAACTATGAATGGAGCACAGTGGGTGGTACAAGCGTTGCGAGCGCAGGGAGTGGACACCGTTTTTGGGTATCCGGGTGGCGCAATAATGCCAGTCTATGATGCACTTTATGACGGCGGCGTAAAACACCTGCTGTGTCGCCATGAGCAAGGCGCGGCAATGGCGGCGATTGGCTATGCCCGTGCGACGGGTAACGTCGGTGTTTGTATAGCGACATCTGGCCCTGGTGCTACCAACCTGATCACCGGTCTGGCTGATGCGTTGCTGGACTCCGTACCTGTCGTGGCGATCACCGGACAGGTGGGGTCGGCGCTGATTGGCACCGACGCTTTTCAGGAAATCGACGTGCTGGGTCTGTCACTGGCCTGTACGAAACACAGTTTTCTGGTTGAGTCTCTCGAATCATTGCCGGAAGTGATGGCAGAAGCGTTCGCGATTGCCAACAGCGGTCGCCCTGGCCCTGTTCTGGTCGATATTCCTAAAGATATTCAGTTAGCTGTCGGAGATTTCATCCCGAACTTTGCGCCCGTTGCTAATGATATTGATTTCCCTGAACAAGATATCGCGCAGGCGTACGCGCTGTTAGCGAAAGCGCAAAAACCCGTGCTGTACGTTGGCGGTGGTGTTGGCATGGCGAATGCAGTTCCGGCGCTGCGCGAATTTCTGAGTGTGACGGATATTCCTTCAGTGTCGACGCTGAAAGGGCTGGGTGCCGTGGATGCCAATCATCCCTATTATCTCGGTATGATTGGTATGCACGGCACGAAGGCGGCGAACCTGATTGTGCAGGAGTGTGATTTGTTAATCGCGGTCGGGGCCCGTTTTGATGACCGCGTGACTGGCAAGCTGAATGCCTTCGCGCCTCATGCCAGCGTGATTCACATGGATATCGACCCAGCGGAGCTGAGCAAATTGCGCCACGCTAATGTTGCACTGCAAGGCGATCTGAAGGCGATATTACCTGCGCTGCAACAGCCGCTGAACGTCAGTGCGTGGCGTCAGCAGGCCACCATGATGAAGGCGGAATATCCGTGGCGTTACGATCATCCTGGTCAGGCGATTTATGCCCCCGCGTTGTTGAAAACGATCTCTGAACGCATGGATACGGATACCGTGGTCACGACCGATGTCGGTCAGCACCAAATGTGGGCTGCACAGCACATGACGTTCAGCCGTCCTGAGAATTTCATCACTTCCAGCGGTCTCGGTACGATGGGTTTTGGCGTACCCGCAGCGGTAGGTGCGCAGGTTGCACGCCCGGACGACATGGTTATCTGCATTTCCGGTGACGGTTCTTTCATGATGAATGTTCAGGAACTGGGCACTATCAAGCGAAAACGACTGCCGTTGAAGATCGTGTTACTGGACAACCAACGGTTAGGCATGGTGCGCCAGTGGCAGCAGTTATTCTTTGATGAACGCTACAGTGAAACCGATCTCTCCGATAACCCTGATTTCCTGACGCTGGCGAGTGCATTTGATATTCCCGGCCAGCGCATTACCCGTAAAGATCAAATTGATGTCGCGCTGGATGCTCTATTTAACAGCGAAGGACCCTATTTACTGCACGTATCGATCGATGAATACGAAAACGTCTGGCCGCTGGTTCCGCCGGGTGCGGGTAATGAAACGATGCTCGATAAAACCAAATAAGCTCGACGAAACCAACTAATGGCTGACTTACACAGAATAAGTGCTGGAGACAACAGAATGACACACCACCAACTTTCGATTCAGGCGCGTTTTCGTCCCGAGGTTCTGGAGCGTGTATTGCGTGTTACCCGCCATCGCGGTTTTAAAGTTTGCGCGATGAATATGGTGCAAACCACTAATACCGATCACATTAATATTGAACTGACCGTTGCCAGCCATCGCTCTGTGGATTTATTGTCAACACAACTAAGTAAGCTGTTGGATATTGCCTGCGTTGACATTCAACCGATGACGACATCACAGCAGATCAGCGCCTAACGCAAAAGAGTAAGGAAAAAAAGAATGACAAAAAAAGCGGACTACATTTGGTTCAATGGCGAGATGGTTCCTTGGGCTGAAGCAAAAGTACACGTGATGTCGCATGCCCTGCACTATGGCACGTCAGTGTTTGAGGGCGTTCGTTGCTACAATTCACATAAGGGGCCGGTAGTTTTCCGTCACCGTGAGCACATGCAGCGCCTGCGTGATTCGGCAAAAATTTACCGCATGCCGGTCGCACAAAGTGTGGATGAGTTGATGGAAGCCTGTCGTGAAACGCTGCGCAAAAATAACCTGACCAGCGCGTATATTCGCCCACTGGTGTTTATTGGTGATGTGGGGATGGGCGTTAACCCACCAGACGGTTATAAAACCGACGTGATTATCGCGGCGTTCCCATGGGGCGCGTATCTGGGTGAAGAGGCGCTGGAGGCGGGTATTGACGCGATGGTATCGTCCTGGAACCGTGTCGCGGCGAATACCATTCCGACTGCCGCTAAAGCGGGCGGTAACTATCTGTCCTCCTTGCTGGTGGGTAGTGAAGCACGTCGCCACGGCTATCAGGAAGGGATTGCGCTGGATGTCCACGGCTATGTTTCTGAAGGTGCCGGCGAGAACCTGTTTGAAGTGAAGGACGGTATTATCTTCACGCCGCCGTTTACCTCTTCGGCTCTGCCGGGCATTACGCGCGACGCCATCATCAAGTTGGCGAAGGACGCAGGATATGAAGTGCGCGAGCAGGTGCTGTCCCGTGAGTCACTGTATCTGGCGGATGAAGTGTTTATGTCCGGCACGGCGGCGGAAATTACGCCGGTACGTAGCGTAGACGGCATTCAGGTCGGCATTGGCAAACGTGGTCCGGTGACCAAAGCCTTGCAGCAGGCATTTTTTGGCCTCTTCACGGGTGAAACCGAAGATAAATGGGGCTGGTTGGACCCGATAAATCAGTAAATTATATACCCTAACGAGTTTGAGCCGCAGGACAAAACGTTAACGTTTTGAACAACGCAGAGCGTTGACCCTTCAGGGCGAAGCTCAGCGATGAGCGAGTAATGCTAGCGTACATGTAGCTTGAAATATAATGGGTATAGAGACAGACAGTCAGGCGGTGACTCGTTCCGTCATCGCCAAATTCGTAATTTTTGGAGTAATAGAGCATGCCTAAGTACCGTTCAGCCACCACCACACACGGCCGTAATATGGCCGGTGCCCGAGCCTTGTGGCGCGCCACCGGGATGACCGACAATGATTTTGGTAAACCCATTATCGCGGTGGTTAACTCCTTCACCCAATTCGTGCCCGGCCACGTGCACTTGCGCGATTTGGGGAAACTGGTTGCCGAGCAAATCGAAGCTTCTGGTGGTGTCGCGAAAGAATTCAACACGATCGCAGTGGACGACGGCATTGCCATGGGTCACGGCGGTATGCTCTATTCTCTGCCTTCCCGTGAACTGATTGCCGATTCGGTAGAATACATGGTGAATGCCCACTGTGCAGATGCGATGGTGTGTATCTCCAACTGCGACAAAATCACCCCAGGGATGTTGATGGCATCGCTGCGCCTGAATATTCCCGTGATTTTCGTTTCTGGCGGCCCGATGGAAGCGGGGAAAACCAAATTATCCGATCAGATCATCAAGCTGGATCTGGTCGATGCGATGATCCAGGGCGCAGATCCGAAAGTCTCCGATGAACAGAGCGATCAGATCGAGCGTTCTGCCTGCCCGACCTGTGGTTCCTGCTCTGGTATGTTTACCGCCAACTCCATGAACTGCCTGACTGAAGCACTGGGCCTGTCTCAGCCAGGTAACGGTTCGCTGCTGGCGACACACGCTGACCGTAAGCAACTGTTCCTGAATGCAGGCAAACGCATTGTTGGTCTGGCGAAGCGCTACTACGAGCAGGATGATGAGAGCGTGCTGCCACGTAACATCGCCAATAAAGCGGCTTTTGAAAATGCCATGATTCTGGATATCGCGATGGGTGGCTCCACCAATACCGTCCTGCACCTGCTGGCGTCAGCGCAGGAAGGCGAAGTGGACTTCACCATGACAGATATCGACAGGCTGTCACGCCAGGTTCCACATCTGTGTAAGGTGGCGCCGAGTACGCAGAAATACCACATGGAAGACGTACACCGTGCAGGCGGCGTGATCGGCATTCTTGGCGAGTTGGACAGAGCCGGTCTGCTGAACCGTGAAGTGAAGAACGTGCTGGGCAAAACGCTGCCGGAAACGTTGGAAGCTTATGACGTCATGCTGACACAGGATGAAAGTGTGAAAAGCATGTATTCCGCTGGCCCGGCGGGTATTCGCACGACCAAAGCATTTTCTCAGGATTGCCGCTGGGATTCACTGGATACCGATCGTCAGGAAGGCTGTATTCGTTCCCGCGAGTTTGCCTACAGTCAGGATGGTGGTCTGGCCGTGCTGTACGGTAATTTGGCAGAGAATGGTTGTATCGTGAAAACCGCTGGCGTGGATGAAGGTAGCCTGGTATTCCGCGGTCCGGCGAAAGTTTATGAAAGTCAGGATGATGCGGTAGACGCCATTCTGGGTGGTAAAGTTGTGGCGGGTGATGTGGTTGTTATCCGCTATGAAGGGCCGAAAGGCGGGCCGGGCATGCAGGAAATGCTGTATCCGACCACCTACCTGAAATCGATGGGGTTAGGTAAAAGCTGTGCGCTGATCACTGATGGACGCTTCTCTGGCGGTACCTCTGGTCTGTCTATCGGCCATGCGTCCCCTGAAGCGGCCAGCGGCGGCACCATTGCTCTGGTACAGGATGGAGACATCATTGCGATTGATATTCCGAACCGTAGTATTGCGCTGGTTCTGGATGACAATGAGTTAGCGAGCCGCCGCGCAGCGGAAGAGGCGAGAGGCGAACAGGCCTGGACGCCACATAATCGTGAACGTCAGGTTTCTTTTGCGCTACGTGCGTACGCCAGCCTGGCAACCAGCGCAGATAAAGGCGCTGTGCGGGATAAAAGCAAGCTGGGAGGCTAATGCTGATGGCTGTGTCACAACCTCTTCCTGCCGCGCCGGGAGGCGCGGAGTACCTGCGGGCGATCTTGCGGTCGCCAGTGTATGAAATCACGCAGGTCACACCGCTGGAGAAGATGGATAAGATCTCTTCGCGGCTGGGTAATGTCATTCTGGTAAAACGTGAAGACAGACACGCGGTGCACAGCTTTAAGCTGCGCGGTGCCTACGCGATGATGGCGGGTCTGAGCGATGAACAAAAATCACACGGTGTGGTAACGGCGTCAGCCGGTAACCATGCGCAAGGGGTCGCGCTCTCCTCCAGCAAACTGGGAATTAAATCGCTGATTGTGATGCCGGTGGCGACAGCCGACATTAAGGTGGATGCCGTGCGTGGTTTTGGCGGGGAAGTGCTGTTACACGGCGCTAACTTTGATGAAGCCAAAGCCAAGGCGATTGAACTGTCAGAGCAGCAGCATATGACCTTTCTGCCGCCGTTCGATCATCCTGCGGTGATTGCCGGACAAGGTACGCTGGCACTGGAGTTGCTACAGCAGGATGCCCACCTGGATCGCGTGTTTGTGCCAGTCGGTGGTGGTGGCTTGGCTGCCGGTGTTGCTGTGCTGATTAAGCAACTGATGCCGCAGATTCAGGTGATCGGCGTGGAAGCGGAAGATTCCGCCTGTCTGCGAGCGGCGCTGGATGCTGGGCAACCGGTCGATCTGCCACGTGTTGGGCTGTTTGCCGAAGGCGTGGCGGTGAAGCGCATCGGCAATGAAACTTTCCGCCTGTGCCGGGAATATCTGGATGACGTGATTACCGTCGACAGCGATGCAATCTGTGCGGCAGTGAAAGACCTGTTCGAAGACGTCCGTGCGATTGCGGAACCGTCTGGCGCGTTGGCGTTGGCGGGGATGAAAAAATATATCCAACAGCATCAGATTCAGGGTGAGCGTTTGGCTCATATCCTGTCTGGTGCAAACGTCAACTTCCACGGATTGCGTTACGTTTCCGAACGCTGCGAACTGGGCGAACAGCGTGAAGCCTTGCTGGCTGTGACGATCCCCGAAAAACAGGGAAGCTTCCTGAAGTTTTGCCAACTGCTGGGTGGTCGCTCTGTCACTGAGTTCAACTATCGCTATGCGGATGCCAAAGACGCCTGCATTTTTGTTGGTGTGCGTTTGACGCGAGGCTATGCGGAGCGGCAGGAAATTATCGCTGAGCTTTCCGCCGACGGTTATGAAGTGGTGGATTTGTCCGATGATGAAATGGCGAAGCTGCATGTGCGCTACATGGTCGGCGGACGGCCTTCCAAACCACTACAGGAACGGCTGTACAGCTTTGAATTCCCAGAGTCACCGGGTGCGTTGCTTAAGTTCCTGCATACGCTGGGGACGCACTGGAATATTTCTCTGTTCCATTACCGCAGCCACGGCACAGATTTTGGCCGCGTGCTGGCCGCGTTCGAGTTGGATGAAGGCGATCGGGAATTCGAGCAGCACTTGCAGGCGCTGGGCTATGAATGCCATGACGAAACCAATAATCCGGCGTTCCGCTTCTTTTTAGCGGGTTAAGTACGAAAGATTGGAAGAAATAAAAAACACGGCGGAATGTTCGCCGTGTTTTTTT
>NZ_LXFY01000019.1:0-20184 GCF_021432585.1 Pectobacterium sp. IFB5596 | reverse complement strand
CTTCCAGAAAAGCGGGGTGATGTTGAACGCACGCGCCATGCTGGCAACATGGCCGAAAAGCTCGGCCTGTGCCGCATCGGTAAAGAGCGCATCAGGCTGGCCGCCGCGCTCCGCTTTCATGGCATCGCTCAATTCTTCATACGCCGAAAATATCTGGCCGGAAATACGCGCAGCCAGACGCCCCAGCGCCTTGTCATTCATGCCGGGCAGTGTTTGATAGGCGTCAGATTCAGACAGGAAACGCTCGGAGGCGTGGCGGTTCATGGCATGCCGGACATTGATCGCCTCAATACGCGGCCACATGCGCTGCATAAAGCTGTTAGTCAGAAAACGATTAGCGCTCAGCATCCCTTTATTTTTTTTCAGGTATGCGTAACGGTTCAGGCAGATTTCGCGCAGGAAGTGCGGTTGCTGGTTAATTTTCGATAAAACGGCTTGCCCCTGAGTCCATTCCTCACGGGTAAGCTGTCTTTCTTCCGGTACGATGGCCGAGCGGGGGGCGTTCCACGAATGCGCACCCACGAACGCATCGCGGGTGCTGCCGGGGAAAGGTGGCGGAGGTGTGGGAGCGGAGCGCCCCCGATGGGTATGATTCATAGCGTAGCGCCGGAGCACACGCCCCGGTGGGCAGTTGTATTTTCTCTTAAACAGGTTGCTCGGTACTGTTTGCCATCTTTCATCGTGACAAAGAAAGCGCCGCTTTCGACGATTGACGGGAAGTAAAAAGCCACGTCTTCGCTAGGTACTGAGATCTGTTTCTTACCACAGGTAAAAGAAATTGAGGTCACAGCCCACCCCGATAATGCTTACCTTTCAGTTCGTGAATGCCCTGACAGGTCGCGCTGCGGGTCACGCCGTCGATTGCAGCGCGGCGCGCCTCGGGTATCGGTTGATCGCAGTCTTCACACTCGAACGCAGAAACGCCGCGTTGGGCGTTCCGGGCGTTGGCGATCTGATGGTCTAACATTTCCTGTTGGCGCTGCTGCACCATGTCCATAGCATCCGGCATTACTCTTGCCCCTTATCGTTATTGAGCTGGTCAAAGGCTGACTGGCACAGCTCCGCAAAGCGTTTGCTTTCGGTCAGCAGCTTCTTTGAGTCGGTGACATTCCCGCGCCAAATTTCGGTGGCGATAGCACGATGCACAAAATCGTTAATGAGGTTGACGGGATTCTGATAAACGGCCAGCGTGGATAAATACGGCTGGTCGCCGTCTTCTTTACCGCATTTAATTTCGCCCAGCGCAAAGTCATAGCCGACTTTCGCTATTGCATAATTGCCGTTGATATCGACGCGGTTATAAGCGGGGTTTTCCATTACATCACCGCCTTGATATCTGACCCGGAATTATTAAAGGCGTCGGATTCCTGCCGTAATAATTCGATAATTTCCACGCTGCTTAATTCATTGATAGCGGCATGAGTCGCCAGTTTGTCCAGACGAGAAGAAAATGACGTGTGCGCATCGGCTTTCGCCTCGGTGCGTGCCTGAGAAAGCATTAACTGAATTCCCTCGTTTTCAGCCTTGCGGCGCATTTCCTGACCTACCGTTTTATACATGTGCATATAATCCTCAGATAAAGGCAGTCCCGACGCGGTTAAGCGCCTAATTAATTTCAGGTGGTTATTTAATTCAGATATTCTTCGGGTTTAATTGCCGTCAGGATATCGGGGGCGGCTTCAAACAAGCTGAATAGCTCATTTAAGGCATGTGATATTTTATTTCGCCACGGACATGAAACATCATCAATCCGCCAGTAAGGCTGATTAAATTCATTTTCACTTAATCCCGCATGAAAAAATAACGTCCGTCTTTCACCGACACTTAACCAACTTAAAAAGGTCGAGGTTTTTTCACGACGTTTGCGGCTCAGCGAGAACATGCGGCGTAGCTCGTCAATCGCACAGACAATACGCTCACGTTCTGCGGTTGGCATTTCTTCCAGACGGTAAACGGTCTGGCTCTTTTTCATCTGCGCATGAAAGCAGATGGTCAAACGGTCGCGCTCATGCAGGCTGTTGTAATACGCGCAGGTTTCGCGCCAGCGACTATCGGCAAAGTGCTTGCCGATCACGTTGCGCAGCCCGGCGGGTAAATTCTGCATACTGCTGACGGTAAAGGCTGTCATGCGTTCCTCCGTAGCACTGACTTGATAGAACGGATAACCCGCTGGGCATAATTTGCCGAGCGGTTACGGATGATGATCCCCTGACGGCCTTTGCCGTGGGTGATCGTAAAATCAGGCTTTGTCTCCGTCTGGTGCCACCAGAGGAACGGCGCTATTGATATTGGTGCTTGCATGGTTTCCCCTCCTATTGGTAACCGCCCACGGATAGACGGTTGCGAATAGGTGCCGGGTTTTAGCCATGCCCGGCGCATGGTGTTGTGGTAGGATTGAATCGCCAAAAACAACCAACCACGCAAGGAGCGTACTAATGGCAAGAAATGTTATTCAGATTCACCCTGAAAAAATCATATCTGGTGGATTTAAAAGTGATGATTTTTTTAACATCCATATATCCATTAGTGCCGAAACGAAATTAAACGCCAACGATATACTTTCGGTGCAAATTACTTTAGACCAAGCAAAAGAGCTTCATTCGATATTAGGTGCGCAAATCAATTTACGTAACGCTGAATAACTTCACCTACATCATCTGCATTTATTGGTTTATTTGAGTACAAAACGGCATCTATAGACATGCCGTTTTTTTTATGTTTTATCTCTGCTTTGTACTTCCCTTTGTCCAGTTCTACATCTTCATGTGCTAAATAAACGAATGCATTAATAAATTCGTATGCACTTTTTTGCTCATTTTCTTTATCTCTTAATGATATCTTCGCTGATTTAATTTCAGCTTCATATCGCTGCTTTCCTTCAATTGCTGATGCAACTTTCCTTAACCATGCAATAAAATCCGCATCATCTAAACTCCCCCGATAAACTATTGGTTTTGAGGAATCTTCAATTTTGATGCTATCTACTTTTTGACTGGTATGTGAATAAGAAACAAGTGTTGACATATGAACTCCGATATTACCCAATATTCAACGACGCACTAATACCGCTCAGTGCATCTACGGTTGACGCTAACGCGGGGTTAGCCTGAATACGCGTCTGCAACGTTAAGCCGACCAACGACAAATAACGCACACCCGCGTTGATACTCTCGATCACGTTATGACGACGCGCTGGCGTCATACGCTCATCCGATACGCTTTCAGCAGCAACCGCGCCCACTGCGGCGGTGGCCTGCAATACATACGTGGTTAGCCGTTCCGCCTTTGCCTCATTCACTGGCACGGCTGGCAGGCAATTAAGCTGCGCCAAAAGCCCATCGATCAGCGTGGCGTCTTCGGTTACATCGGTGATGGTCATCAGCTCGTCACACGTCAGCTTGTGCGGCTGGTCTGGATTGAGTTTGTTACGCAGGGTCTGATGATTCATGCCCACCTGTCCGGCCAACTGCGCCAGATTGTGCTTTAACACGAACGCCTGACAGGCGCGGTCAAAGTGTGGATGTATGGAAATCTGATAATCAAACATGCCGAAATTCCCTTTAGTTTGAATAATCGAATTGTTAATTACGCTTTTGAATGGATGTATCGGCAATTGACGGCCTGCTGGCGTAGCTTTTCGCGCCACGCATAAACATTGACTAAAACGCGTGTCTTTTTCGATCCCGTTTCATCAGTGGGCGCTCTTAGCAAAACGCCTTCATCCAGCCATTGCCAGACAAGACGATCACTTACGCCGCTGACCTTAGCGAAATCATTGATAGTCATGACATCAGCGGTTGATGCGTTAAGCATTGATTGCAATGCTGGCGCAAGTAGGGCGGCAAGGTGTTGCAGTTGTTCTGGTTGTAGCATTGGGGCAACGTCTTTTTGGGCAACGTTTGTTGATTTTGCGGCTTGCATATCGCATTATCCTTCGTTTATTGAAACTGATTGCAGTGTCTTGCATCTTGGCAGATGAGAGCACTTTAGATCACAAAAGTTATTTTGTGAATAACTTTTGTCACCACCATGGTGTTTTTTATGATTAGTGAAAAAGGCTCTACCTCGGAAATTTTGGAAAGACTCTTTTCTTCTTATGGGGTTACGTCACAAAAGGAACTCGCTGAACGCTTGGGAATAGCGCCTAATAATATTAGCGGATGGACAAAGCGAGGAAGCGTTTCAGGGAATGCGATAATAAAATGTGCTCTTGATACTGGCGCTGATTTGCATTGGCTTGTGACGGGTGAGTTTGAAAATTCGCATTTGCAAACTGATGCGAGAGCTTTAAAAGGTAAGCCGCTTTACGATCAGATACTCGCATCCGGTGGGAAAGCAGTACTGCGCCGGATGATGGACGCCTACGGATTCAGCACACAGAAAGAGTTAGGCGACCTGCTGGGGATTTCTACCGCGACGATCAGCACATGGATTCGTCGTGACTTTTTCCCCGGTGATGTAGTGATTGCCTGTGCGCTGGATACTGGCGTTTCTCTTGAGTGGTTGGCGACAGGGAAGGGCAAAGCGACGGAGCATAGAGAATCAGATAATACTACGCTACTGAAAAAATTTGACATTAGTTCTGGTGAGTTATACGAGAGTGGTTTGTTTGCTATTGATAAATCTTTTTGTGTGGGTTTATCAGCTAACAGCGGATTCCTTGAAAAAGACCAAATAATGTGGCTAGTTGACTTTGATGAATCTAGCCTGAGTAACGGTACGTGTCTTATTAATATTGACGGTATTCATGACGTTTACAGTGTAGTAAGAGTACCCGGAAATTTTGTTAAGCTATCTAATTCCTATGCTGATTTCGAATGTTCAGTTAATGATATTGATTGTGTTGGGAAAATAAGAAAAACTATTTTGGTGAACTGATTTATGTCAATTAAAACGATAAGCAAGATTATCATTGCATATACATTGCTACTATTTAGTGTCCATTGTTATGCTGACGATGAAGAGTATGCTATACCCGATGAGTTATATGTCATTTTTGAAGAGAGTGGCTTTGATGATGTGGAGTTAGATGAATCCATGATAAAAGGTTCATCATTAATAATTATATTTTCTGATTTTAATCTTAAATATAATCGCTATCTAAATGCTGTTAGGGCGGTTTGTTCTGAGGTGCAGAAAGATAAAGATTTTTTAAATGATTATGAAATTGATGAGATAGTAGCTCAAAATCTTATGGAATCTGTTCAGGCTGTTTTTAAAGACGCATCTAAAAATTGCTTACTAATGCCAAAAGATAACAACAAAAACTTTATAGATGACCATACGATAATGGTAAAACTTAAATAGTAATCTCTTTTTTATCAAGGATAGGTATATGAATAAAATTAGTGTATTAGCAAGTTTCGTTATTTTTTCTTTTTTATTTAATGCTGAGGTTTCCGCAAGAAACACGCCATGTTCAAAAGGCAAAGGCGGCATATCTCATTGTACAACTGACGGGCAATTCGTCTGTAATGATGGTTCGATAAGCAAATCTAAGAAGATTTGCAGTAAATGATTTTTGTATGGCGATATTTTATATATCGCCAATTCAATGTTAAATGGAAGTGATGTTTTTTATTTAAGGTTTTATATCACCTTTTATTAAAATAACTCCTTTCCCTTTTTTAAGGTTAAGTTCATTTATTGCCAAGCAAGAATTGTCTATATATCGACGAACTTCACCAAACAGTAACATTTCAAAAGCTGCTCTGATGAGTATTTTTGTCAATATCAGGCGTCTGTAAATTGTATGAGCATAAAGGAGTATATCCATGGAGTACCAAAGAATCCGTTTGAGAGTTGATGATGATTTTCAGGGATTATGCGGTAAACACGGCGTTGAGTTAAGTAAAATAGAGTGTTTCAGCGCCAGCACAACAGTAGAAGACGTTATCGATTTTGTATACAAGACAAAAGATGCCAGCGTTTATCTTGCTCTATTGGCCTATGTCATCGTTGAGTGGTTGAAAAATAGGAAAGGTCGAAAAATTCATATCGCAATAGAAAACGAAAAGATAAAAGAAATCACCGCTGAGAATGTGAGTAAAAAAGAGTTAGAAAGTATCCTCACTAAAACTGTGGCTGTGTTTACGAACGAATCTGATTGAACTATCACTTCACATCTAATGATAGTTTTCTGTACATTGCGCAAAGTTGATCAAGGTACGTATTTTCTCAAACTAACCAGTTAGAAATAAAAATAGATGTCAGTACGAAAATTACCTAGCGGGAAATGGCTGTGTGAGTGCTACCCAAACGGGCGAGACTCGCGGCGAATAAGAAAGACGTTTAACACAAAGGGTGAAGCGGAATCCTTTGAAACCTACACCATGCGTGAGGTTGAAGATAAACCGTGGCTTGGTGAGAAAGAGGATCGCCGCAACCTTAGTGAACTAATTGAACTTTGGAATAATTTACATGGGCAAGCACTCAGCGCCAGTAAATCCCGCATGGGTAAACTGCGTATCATCTGTAATGGTTTAGGTGACCCGGTGGCCTCAAAATTGACAGCGAAAGATTGGGCGCATTACCGGGATAAACGCCTACGTGGGGAAATTGATAACGGCTACCATTCCGACCCCAAGATGTGGATAGCGAAACCGATCACGGTGAACCGAGAACACCAATACCTTTATGCAATGTTCAATGAACTGAAAAGGCTAGGGGAGTGGACATTACCTAATCCGTTAGAAGGGATGCGCATCTTTAAAGAAGCAGATCGTGAAATGTCGTGGCTGACAACATCCCAAATCCAACAATTGCTGGATGCCTGTGAGCGCTACGGGAAAATTTACCTAACGCGGATTGTTAAAGTTTGTTTGGCAACAGGGGCAAGGTGGAGTGAAGCGGAAAGGTTAACACGTTCTCAGCTATCGCCTTATAAGTTGACGTTCTTCAAAACCAAAGGCAAAAAAAACCGGACAGTGCCGATTCCACGTTGGCTTTACGATGAACTGGTTCAGTTGCAAGGTAAAATGTTTCAGCCGTGCTATCAGGATTTTGTGAAGATGCTGGCCTTAACAGACATTGAACTGATTGAGGGACAAAATACCCACGTTCTACGACACACATTTGCATCACATTTTATGATGAACGGCGGGAATATTTTGGTACTCCAGCGCATTTTGGGGCATGCCAATATTCGTGAAACGATGAGATATGCACACTTCGCCCCTGACCATTTGGAAGAAGCTGCACATCTCAACCCCCTTGCTGGTTACAGTGGCGGCAAAGTGGCGACAGAGCTTTCAAAAGACTGCAAAACATTGCAATAGATATTGAATTAACTAACTGTATTTTATAATAAATGTATGTTTTTAAATGATTTCTGAAAAAAGCGTCTTAACTAAGATAGCGCTTTCGCAACATCCGAAAGTTGTTATGAATAAGGGGTTTAGCCAAAGGCTAAGCCCCTTTTTTTGTGCCTGTAGGCTAAAGAGAACCGCAGTGTGGTTGCCATCTCTTTTTGAGAATAGCGCTTTGCTCAAAGTCAGATTCTAAGGTATTGGCTATTTTAGTAGCAAAAAGCCCACCAAATTTGGTGGGCTTAGCTTTCCCTGGTGCCATCATTATTTTTTGAATTTCAGTACCATGATGACACCAGATATGGCTATTTTATAAACGTTTATACAGATCAATTTTCTAATATTGATCGGCAACGACGATCAATATATCGCGTTGACGCCAATTTTCTACTCCATTCACAATGGCTTGTTAGCGATGACCGTTGGGTACATGTGCATATGGTCGTTAATAAACTGAATATCAGTAAACCCGGCCTGCTCTAACTGCAACTGTGTTTGTTTGTGGGTGCGAAATGCTGTCCAGGTGGCGCCAATAATCCGGGAGAAAAGTACATATTGAAGCGCTAGCAATTTCGGATCGGTATTTATCCATGGGGAGTCTTGTGACTGCGTAGGGGGCGGCGTCATAAAGCTGGTTATCAGTGTTCCTCCTGGCTTCAGGCCAGAGTAGAAAACACGGTAAAGTTCGGTGACTTTGCCATCATCTTGCTCATAAACATTGAGCCCATTGCTGGTGATCACATCAGCTTGTGCTGCTAAATCAATTGTCCAGGCATCAGCAAGAACCAGTGATATTTGGTTTTCTAACCCTTGCTGACTGGCAAGCTTATAAGCTTCTTCCAGAGCGTGTTTATCGAGATCGATCCCGATTAATTTCACATCTCGGTGTCGCGTATAGTCCAGCAGTAATAAATCAGCCATGACGCCACAGGGGACGGATACCATGACGGCATTGGGGCGTAAGAGTTCTTGAAGCAGACGTTGGAAAATGCTGAATCGTTCACGTGTCGCCAAAACGTTGGGTAATCGTGTGTAGATGGTTTCTTCGAGCGGATTAACATAGTGAGTTGGCTGATGTGTTATCACATTATGTGTCCAATATGCATTTAGCCCATGATGTTTCAGTAAAAATCGACCTATCTCAAGGTGGGAGAAGGCGTCCAGAATCGCGAGTTGTTCCTCTACGGAAATACCGGGATGATTGCCGGACTCGATAATGTTGTTCTTTACCGTCGCAACTCGTTCATCATGACTTTCCTGCGATGAAGTCGCGTGTGATAAGAGCCTTGAACTATTATTTGGAGACGGATTATGAGGTTTGTTTGAATCGGGCATGTGAGCACTCCATAATATCAATCGTTATCAGAGATGATGGGGTCAGCTATCAGTGATATATGATTTTCTCGGTATTCCAGCATTAGCCCATTAATAACTTAATGTGATTGTTTCATGTGAGTGATAATAAAGGTGAGGTGTGTCTGACGTATTTCTGTGAGAGTACAAAAGTGAGTGGAATTGTTACCAGATGCGATGAACCATCGCTTTTTTCCAGCTAACTCGCTGATGAGCCTGCGTCATCGTCTTGTCTTCATAAGGGGGGTTAGGGGACGTTCTGTTGCCAGCGAGTTCGCAGTGTCTCCGCAGACTCGACGCCATCACAGCTGGCGGGGAAATTTTTCCCTGCTTTCCCCCATTCTTCCATAGTGTCTGCTCGGCAAAAAACTGATTGCCCGGCCTGATAACCGCGCAGATAGGTTTCTCGATCGATCTGTGGATCGCCAAACCATTCTTGTAAGGTGCTATCGTCCTTTACGACCATGCCAGATATGGCATCCTGATAGCCTGCTTCATACCAGAACCCAGACCCACTTTTAGCTGGCAGCGACGGTATATTGCTCTGGCATGCCGTCATTAAAAGAATTACAGCCAAGACATAACTGTATTTCATCATCAAACCTTCAATATTTGCGGCCATCGGCCTGAATGAACACGTCTGTCAGACGATGCCTAGCTTTTCTTTCAGCAATTTGAGATAGCGTCGACTGACCGGGATGTGCTTTCCCGTATGTGTCAGCACTTCTGCTGCGCCGTTCTCCATTAACTGGATTTCTTTCAGTTGCTCTGTATTAACCATATATTGACGATGGCAGCGGACAAACGGTGTTTTCTCTTCCAGCGTTTTTAGGGAAAGTTGGGTATAGCCCGATTGGCTTACGCCAACGACGTGTACGCCACTGAGCTCCGAACAAAGATACTCGACTTCCTCAATTTTGAGCAAAAAAATACGATTGTGTCCGTTACAGGGTATATGGCGAAGCAAGGGTTCTGAAATTATCTGTACGTTTTTATTTACACTTATGCCGCGACGTAGGCGGTTGAGTGTTTTGCTTAATCGCTGTGCATCTAGCGGTTTAAGTAAATAGTCAAAAGCATGTTCTTCAAATGCCCTCACCGCATACTCATCATAGGCTGTCACAAAGACGACGTAAGGCATATTTTCTGGGTCTAACATGGCAACCAGCTCTAATCCGCTGACTTTGGGCATCTGTATATCCAGGAAAATCACGTCCGGTTGCAGTCGGTGAATGGCCGGTATTGCCTCCAGCGCATTGCTGCACTGTGCAATGATGGTGATATCAGATTCATTTTCCAGTAGCAGGCTGAGCTCTTCGCGTGCTAGCTGTTCGTCATCGATGATTATGGCTTTCAGCATCCTTCCCCCTTGTTGGCGTAATTCTATCATTATTCGCGCTGAAGATAGGTATGGTTACGTCGGGAAGTGATAGAGCATGCAGATATCGTTTTTCTGGCAATATTTAGGGTGGTAATTTTTTATTTACACTATGTGGATTGAAATCTTTACGGTTCGTGTTATGGTGTAAACATCATACGTAGATTGTTCAGGCAATCGCGAACAGACCGAACTTTTCAGGAATGGGATCATGCAAAAAGATTCACTTAACAATATTAATATCAGTGCAGAACAGATTTTGATTACTCCCGATGAATTGAAAGCCAAGTTTCCACTTAACGATGCGGAACAGCGCGACATTGCGCAGGCGAGATCAACCATTGCGGATATCATTCATGGCCGTGATGATCGGTTGCTGATCGTCTGCGGCCCTTGCTCGATTCATGACACGGATGCTGCGCTGGAATATGCACGACGCTTGCAGTCGCTTGCTGCGGAATTAAGCGATCGTCTCTACATTGTGATGCGTGTTTATTTTGAAAAACCGCGTACTACCGTGGGTTGGAAAGGGCTTATTAACGATCCGTTCATGGATGGTTCGTTTGATGTTGAAGCCGGGCTGCACATTGCACGTGGTCTGCTGCTAGAACTGGTGAATATGGGGCTACCGCTGGCAACAGAAGCGCTTGATCCGAACAGCCCGCAGTATCTGGGCGATCTATTTAGCTGGTCAGCTATCGGTGCACGTACGACGGAATCTCAAACACACCGCGAGATGGCTTCTGGCTTGTCGATGCCTGTCGGGTTCAAAAATGGAACGGATGGCAGCCTGGGAACGGCCATCAATGCGATGAGAGCCGCTGCAATGCCGCATCGTTTCGTTGGTATTAATCAAACCGGGCAGGTTTGTTTGCTGCAAACGCAGGGGAACGTTGACGGTCATGTCATTCTGCGCGGTGGTAAGAAGCCAAACTACAGTGCGCAAGATGTCGCCGAGTGTGAAAAACAGATGCAGGAAGCAGGACTGAGACCCGCGCTGATGATAGATTGTAGCCACGGCAATTCGAATAAAGACTACCGCCGTCAGCCACTTGTTGTTGAATCTGCGATTGAACAAATCAAGGCGGGAAATCGCTCAATTATAGGACTGATGCTGGAAAGCCACCTTAACGAGGGGAGCCAGTCTTCAGAACAACCGCGTTCAGATATGCGCTACGGTGTATCGGTCACGGATGCCTGCATCAGTTGGGAAAGTACAGAAACGTTGCTGCGTTCCGTTCATCAAGATCTGAGTGCCGCACGTGTGAAACATTCAGGAGAGTAACAAGATATGGTAGCTGAACTGACCGCATTACGTGATCAGATAGATGAGGTAGATAAGGAGCTTGTCGCGCTGTTATCACGTCGGTTGCGTTTGGTGGCGGAAGTAGGTGAAGTCAAAAGTCGCTATGGTTTGCCCATTTATGCGCCCGATCGTGAAGCGGCCATGCTCAGTTCACGTCGCAAAGAGGCGGCATCGCTGGGGGTTCCGCCTGATCTCATTGAAGATATCCTGCGGCGTACCATGCGTGAATCCTATTCTAGCGAGAACGACAAAGGCTTTAAAACGCTGTGTCCACAACTGCGTCCGGTCGTCATCATTGGTGGCCGTGGTCAAATGGGCAATTTGTTCGAGAAAATGCTGACGCTGTCGGGATATCAGGTGAGGATTCTGGAGCAAGATGACTGGCCTCGCGCTGATGAACTGTTGTCTGATGCAGGTATGGTGATTGTTAGTGTGCCGATTCACGTTACCGAACAGGTTATTGCCCGTCTGCCTACTTTGCCAGATGATTGTATTTTGGTTGATCTGGCGTCGGTAAAAAATGGCCCGCTTCAGGCAATGTTGGCGGCACATAGCGGCCCTGTACTCGGTTTGCACCCGATGTTTGGGCCAGACAGTGGTAGTCTTGCCAAACAGGTTGTCGTTTATTGTGATGGGCGGCAACCGGAGGCCTATCAGTGGCTACTGGAACAGATTCAGGTATGGGGCGCGCGCCTGCATCGTATCAGCGCGGTCGAACACGATCAGAACATGATGTTTATTCAAGCGCTGCGTCACTTCGCGACATTCGCCTATGGGCTGCATTTAGCAGAGGAGAATGTGCAGCTTGAACAGCTGTTAGCGCTGTCATCGCCGATCTATCGTCTGGAATTGATTATGGTCGGGCGGTTGTTTGCACAGGACCCACAGCTGTATGCCGACATTATCATGTCTTCAGAGGATAACCTGGCGTTGATTAAGCGTTACTACAAACGTTTTGGCGAGGCGATTGAGTTACTGGAGCAGGCAGATAAAGCGGAATTTATTAGTAGCTTCAAGAAAGTCGAACACTGGTTTGGCGACTATGCCAAACGTTTTCAGGCAGAAAGCCGGGTGCTTTTGCGTCAGGCAAACGATATTCGCCAATAGCTCGATTTGATCTTTTAACTGTGTTTGAGCGTTGAATTATGTTTGGGAAGCCATCCGGGTGGATAACCCGGATGGCTTTTTCAATTATTCGTTCACATCGACCGGTACGACGTTTTCACTAGGGTAGCAGCCCAATACTTTTAGTGAGCGGGTAATAGGGGATAGCCCTTTTAGTGCTTTCTGCATAGCATCGCTGCGCAAATTAGCCTGCACATCAAGATAGAACATCTCTTCCCACGGGTTGCCGTTGATTGGTCTGGACTCCAGCTTGGTCATCACAATACCGTTATCACGCAATACTAGCAGTGCTTCTACCAATGCGCCTGACTGTTGGCCCGTCGCCATAATCAGCGTGGTTTTCGCAGGTACTTGCTCAGTCACATCAATAGGCTTGCGCGCTAATACAATGAAACGAGTGATGTTTTGCGATTGATTTGCCAGATTATGTTCCAGTACCTGTAGCTGATAAAGCTGACCACCGGCTTCGCTGCCGAGGGCTGCTGCTGTTGGTGAGTTAAGCGCCGCGACTTTCTCCATCGCTGCTGCGGTGCTCTCACAATATTCAATCTTCCAATGCGGGAAACGATTGATGAAGTGGCTGCACTGCTGGAATGGCTGAGGATGGCTATAAACCGTTTCGATTTGTTCCAGAGACGTATCGGTGGCGACCAAAACGCAGTGATTTATCGGGTTGGTTAATTCGCCGACGATGGATAACCCCGTATGTTGCAGTAGGTCGTAAACGTCGTTGATCGAACCGGAACTGGTGTTTTCAATCGGCAGAACGGCATAGTCGGCTTGCCCGGTTTCCACCATGTTGAAGATGTCCTGAAATTTCTGGCAACCACACTCAACCAATTGCTCGAAGTGTCGTGCGGCGTATTGGCGTGCGGCGAGATGGGAGTAAGAACCTTTTGGGCCAAGAAACGCAATGCGTGCAGAGTGTGCCGTTGTTTGGTTGAGGTGATGTTGTAAGAGTGCCTGCTGTGTCAGTACCGAATCTTCAATAATGAGCTGAAATAAGCGGGTAATATAGTGCCCATCAAGATGATGTTTTTTCCCCGCCGCTGTCAGTTTGTCCAGCAAATCGCGTTCACGCTCCTTATCACGGATTGGGCGATGCGAATGTAACTTGCTGCGCGCAACGTCCAGCGCCAGTTCACGCCTTTGTGCCAACAATTCAATTAATTGCAGATCCAATGCGCTGATGCGTTCTCGCAGTGCCAGTAATGGGTTGTCTGTCATGATGCCGGTTACCTGTCTTATGTTCTTATATAAAAAAAGCCTCCTGGTCAGGAGGCTTTTTTGTTCGTCTTCGTATTCTTGCTCTTACGACGAATCGCCTCCCAAATCAGGGGAAGGTGAAAAAGAATACGAAGAAGAACAGTTTATTGATCATGTTTGCTCGGTTAGTCAGGAAGATATCCAATTTCTGAACAGGTAAGGTAACTGTTGGCTTTTCATCCTGTCAATACAAAATCGCCGAGCGCAATTTTAAACCCTGCATGATATTGGTGCTTTAGGTCGCAGCATAATGATATGTAGTATGCAAAAACGCGCCCTTGGGCGCGTTATATTGAGGTAAAGAGAACAAGAACTTACTCTTCTTGAGTTGGCTGTAAATTGGCTTCTTTGACGCCAGCTACCGCACGTCTGGCTTCACCTTTATGTTGGAGTTTGTCCAACTGGCGTTCAAGCTTGGTAATCAACTCATTGATAGCGGCATACATATCATCATGTTTGGCGCTGGCAACCAATGGGCCATTTGGCGTACTGATAGTGGCATCGGCCACAAAACCCTGCGGTTCTTTTGACAGAATAATATGCGGGTTGATCAACTGGGTTTGCCATTTGTCCAGCTTAGAAAGACGGTCTTCGACATGCTGACGAATTGCGGGGGTGATATCCATTTGCTTACTGGTAATATTAATAGTCATATAAACTTACCTCTCTGCCTATGTCCGTCTTGGATAATTTCAGCATACCGCGAGTTGTGGCAAAAAGCGTGATATTGATCAGTTTTTTTCGTCACTTTTTGTCAAGAAAACGCGATTTGTGAAGCACCATTGGGAATAGAAGGGAAGTCCTTGAAGGGAGCATCTGGCCTATGCCATTATTGATGGGATGTATTGAGGTTACCGCACTGTTGTTGACTCCCGCCACCCCTGTTTTTTCTGCTCATCGACGTATAACGAATTGATTGAACCATAAAAAAACGGCAACCGAAGTCGCCGTCTTATTATGGGATGTCACGTATCATTTATGCTGGATTAGCCGCGATGACTTTTGCAACTTTGTCTGCCTGTGCAGCCAGTTGCAGTTCACGATAGGCGTTTTCCATCAACGGCAGAGCATTTTTTGTTGCTTGGGTATCTGGGTAATCACGCAGCATTTGCTCAACGCGATTAACTACTGCCACATAAGCGCCGCGTTTCGTGTAGTATTGCGCGACAGAAAGTTCATACTTGGCCAAACGCTCTTTGAGGTAAACCAAACGCTTGTTTGCGTCGGTGGCGTATTGACTGTTCGGATATCCCTGAATGAGCTTGCTGAAATCCCGGAATGCGGTGCGGGCATACTGCGGGTCGCGATCGGAACGATCGACCCCGAAGAACCCTTGTAACGCGCTATCATCCAGCGCCATGTCGGTCAGGCCGCGCATGTACAGGACATAATCCACGTTTGGATGGGTCGGGTTGAGCCGCAGGAAGCGGTCAATAGAAGCTTGGGCCAATGGCAACTCTGCGGATTTGTAGTAGGCGTAGATCAAATCCAACTGTACTTGCTGCGAATAGGGGCCAAAAGGATACCGGTTATCCAGTGCTTCCAACTGCGTGATGGCTGCTTTAAAGTTGCCGTCCTGCAGTTTTTGTTGAGCATTGGCATAGATTTCAGATGGCGGACTATCAGGAACCGCATCTTTGGAATTGCTGGAGCAACCAGCCAGCGCCAGGCTCAACGTGGCGGCAGCCACCAGATATTTCATACGCGTCATGACGTTTTGATTATCCTCAGAATGTTATTCCGGGAGGCTGTCCGTTAAGCTCCCGATTTAGACCAGCTACAATAGTACATTATTTTAAACGGCGTCGCCGTCAAAACCCAACGTTAACGAAGAAGCTGCATAATATGGCACAACAAGTACAACTCACCGCAACGGTGGCCGAATCTCAACTCGGACAACGTTTAGATCAGGCTTTGGCCGAATTGTTCCCTGATTATTCACGATCCCGCATAAAAGAGTGGATTCTTGAGAATCGAGTACAGATTAACGGCAATGTCATCAATAAGCCAAAAGAGAAAGTACTTGGCGGCGAATCGGTAGCCATTGATGCATTGATTGAAGAAGAAGCACGCTGGGAAGCGCAGGATATCAAGCTGGATATCGTGTATGAAGATGAGGACATTCTCGTCATCAACAAACCCAGAGATCTGGTGGTTCACCCCGGTGCGGGTAACCCAGATGGCACAGTATTGAATGCCTTGTTACATCATTATCCTGAGATTGTCGACGTGCCGCGTGCCGGGATTGTGCACCGACTTGATAAAGATACGACAGGACTCATGGTCGTCGCGAAAACTGTGCCAGCACAGACGCGTCTTGTAGAGGCGTTGCAGGCACGCGAAATCACTCGCGAGTATGAAGCCGTTGCGATTGGTTCGATGACGGCTGGCGGCATGGTTGAGCAACCTATCGCCCGTCATGCAACTAAGCGTACTCACATGGCGGTGCACCCGATGGGCAAGCCAGCGGTAACACATTACCGCATCATGGAACACTTCCGTGCGCATACTCGTCTGAGGTTGCGGTTGGAAACAGGGCGTACCCACCAAATTCGCGTGCATATGTCACACATTAACCACCCACTGGTTGGCGATCAGCTATACGGTGGCCGTCCTCGTCCGCCAAAAGGCGCATCGGATGATTTTATAGAAACGCTGCGAGGGTTTGACCGTCAGGCTCTGCACGCTACCATGCTGCGCTTCTACCATCCGATTACCGGAATCCAAATGGAGTGGCATGCGGCACTGCCGCAGGATATGGTCGATCTGATTGATGCGCTGAAAGCTGATACCGAAGCGTTTAAGGATCAACTCGACTGGTAATGTATTCAATTTGATAAATGCTGATTTATAGAGGTGACGGACTATGCTGATATACCCCGACTGGCCTGTGCCAGAAAGTGTGAAATCTTGTAGTACGACGCGTATTGGCGGGCGTAGCGCGGCACCTTATGATTCGCTGAATGTGGGCAATCATGTGGGTGATGAACCCGCAAACGTCACCGCAAATCGGCAAACGCTGGTGTCGCTGGCAGATCTTCCTGCCATGCCGCATTGGTTGGAACAGGTTCATGGTACCGATGTGATTCGTATTGGTGAGGCTTTGCCATCGGCCGTTTGCGGTGATGCTGCTTATACGGATAAGAAAGGTCAGGTTTGTGCGGTGATGACGGCTGACTGTTTGCCGGTGCTTTTTTGTGCAGTCAACGGCGGTGAAGTGGCTGCTGCACATGCTGGTTGGCGGGGATTACACGCCGGTGTGCTGGAAGAAACGTTATCCTGTTTCCGAACGAAACCCGCACAAATTATGGCGTGGCTGGGACCCGCTATCGGGCCTAGCGCTTTTGAAGTTGGGCCAGAAGTTAGGGACGCGTTTATTCAGCATGATGCGTCGGCTGCCTCTGCATTTCGGCCTGAAGGAAACAAGTTTTTTGCCGATATTTACCAACTGGCAAGTTTGCGTTTACGCGCGGCAGGGGTAACGCAAATTTTTGGTGGAAATTCTTGTACTGTGAGCGAGCCTCACAAATTTTTCTCTTATCGGCGTGATGGCGTGACTGGCCGTATGGCAAGTTTAATCTGGCTGATATAACCTATTGAATTAAGGCGATCCAAGACAAGTAACGTTTAAATCCTGTCACGACTGGCAAAATAACCTTGAAATTTTTGAGGGATGACCTCATTTAATCTCCAGTAGCAATTTTGACCAGTGTACGGGAGGTGTTATGCGTCTGGATCGTCTTACCAACAAATTCCAACTTGCTCTTGCCGATGCCCAGTCTCTTGCCCTTGGGCGCGATCACCAGTTTATCGACTCACTTCATTTGATGAGCGCTTTGCTTCATCAGGACGGAGGAACTGTTGGTCCACTTCTGACTGTTGCAGGAGCTAATCTTAATCACCTGAAAACCGAAATCGATCAGGCAATCACGCGTTTGCCTCAGGTTGAAGGTACGGATGGTGATGTCCAACCTTCGAACGAGTTAGTCCGCGTATTGAATATGTGCGACAAACTCGCGCAAAAGCGTGGTGATACCTTTATTTCCTCAGAACTTTTCGTGCTTGCCGCTCTGGAGTCTCGCGGCACGCTGGGGGATATATTGAAAAAGGCGGGTGTCACGCAGCAAGGTGTAACAAACGCGATTGATCAAGTGAGAGGAGGAGAACAAGTGAACGATCAGGGGGCTGAAGATCAGCGCCAGGCATTAAAGAAATTCACGATTGATCTCACTGAACGTGCAGAACAAGGCAAGCTCGACCCCGTTATCGGGCGTGATGAAGAAATTCGCCGCACTATCCAGGTGTTACAACGTCGGACCAAAAATAATCCGGTATTAATCGGTGAGCCTGGTGTGGGTAAAACTGCGATAGTTGAAGGGTTAGCCCAACGTATCGTTAATGGAGAAGTGCCTGAAGGCTTGAAAAACAAGCGCGTACTTTCGCTGGATATGGGCGCGCTGGTGGCGGGTGCGAAATATCGTGGTGAGTTTGAAGAACGTCTGAAAGGCGTGCTCAACGATCTGTCTAAACAGGAAGGCAACGTCATTCTGTTTATTGATGAACTCCATACGATGGTGGGCGCGGGTAAAGCTGATGGCGCGATGGATGCCGGCAATATGTTAAAACCTGCGCTGGCGCGTGGTGAACTACATTGCGTTGGGGCGACTACGCTGGATGAATATCGTCAATATATTGAAAAAGACGCCGCTCTTGAGCGTCGTTTCCAGAAAGTTTTTGTTGCGGAACCTACCGTTGAAGACACTATTGCGATTCTGCGTGGGCTGAAAGAACGCTATGAATTGCATCATCATGTACAAATCACTGACCCGGCAATTGTCGCGGCGGCAATGCTATCCCATCGCTATATTGCGGATCGTCAGTTGCCGGATAAAGCGATTGACCTGATTGATGAAGCGGCATCCAGCATTCGTATTCAGATGGATTCAAAACCAGAGCCTCTTGATCGGCTTGAGCGCCGAATCATCCAATTAAAGCTGGAACAACAGGCGCTGAAAAAAGAATCTGATGAAGCTAGCCTGAAGCGACTTGAATTGCTAAATGCGGAGCTTGACCAAAAAGAGCGTGAATATTCTCAACAAGACGAAGAGTGGAAAGCGGAAAAGGCGTCACTCACAGGAACGCAGAATATTAAGGCTTCTTTAGAACAGGCCAAAATTGCATTGGAACAGGCTCGCCGTCAGGGTGACTTGGGGAAAATGTCTGAGCTGCAATACGGCAAAATTCCTGAGCTGGAAAAACAGCTGGCAGCAGCAACACTGCAGGAAGGTAAAACGGTTCATTTGCTGCGTAATAGAGTCACCGATGCTGAAATCGCTGATGTGTTGGCACGTTGGACAGGAATTCCCGTTTCCCGCATGTTGGAAAGCGAGAAAGAAAAATTATTGCGAATGGAAGATGAACTGCACCAGCGGGTGATTGGGCAGAACGAAGCCGTAGAAGCCGTTGCGAATTCTATCCGTCGTAGTCGGGCAGGGTTATCTGACCCTAACCGTCCGATTGGGTCGTTCCTGTTCCTTGGGCCGACAGGTGTTGGGAAAACGGAACTCTGCAAAACGCTGGCAACTTTTCTCTTTGACAGTGATGACGCCATGGTGCGCATCGATATGTCTGAGTTTATGGAGAAACACTCGGTTTCACGTTTAGTCGGTGCGCCTCCTGGATACGTCGGTTATGAAGAAGGGGGCTACTTGACGGAAGCCGTGCGCCGTCGTCCCTACTCGGTCATTTTGCTGGATGAGATCGAAAAGGCACATCCTGATGTGTTTAATATCCTGCTTCAGGTATTGGATGATGGCCGTCTTACTGATGGGCAGGGGAGAACGGTCGACTTCCGTAATACTGTCGTCATCATGACGTCAAACCTAGGATCAGACCTTATTCAAGAACGCTTTGGTGAGCGCAGCTATACCGAAATGAGAGATATGGTTCTTGAAGTTGTTAGCCACAGCTTCCGTCCTGAGTTTATTAACCGTATTGATGAAGTCGTTGTATTCCATCCACTGGGAAGGGCGCATATTACATCGATCGCACAAATTCAGCTCCAGAGACTGTACAAACGTCTTGAAGAGCGTGGATATAGCGTCACGATCGCGGATGCTGCTTTAGATATGCTCGGAGAGGTCGGGTTTGATCCTGTCTATGGTGCACGCCCGCTTAAAAGAGCGATACAGCAGCTGATAGAGAACCCACTCGCTCAGCAGATACTGGGGGGGAAACTGATACCCGGTAAACCGATCACATTAGATGTTGAAGGTGAACAAATAGTCGCACGACAGGAATAATGTGAAGCGGTAAGCAATCAACGGGGGGCATTTGCTAATGAATGTCTCCCGTTTTACGTTTTAAGCTCATATTGTATTCATATTCTGTATGTGGAATGCGCTAAATACTGGTTTTTGGTTTGTTTTTGAACGCTTGGAAAATAATTT
>NZ_LXFY01000018.1:0-24855 GCF_021432585.1 Pectobacterium sp. IFB5596 | reverse complement strand
TCGATGGAGGCGCATTATAGGGATCTGTTTTCGTTGCACAACAACTTTCTTGATCTTTTTTTCTGTTCGCGCGTTTTTCGACCCTTTCGATGAGATCTTACGCGATCTGCGTTATTTTTCAGTTGCCGCCGCGGCATATCTGTCGATATTTTGTCTGTTAATGCGAATAATCAGCGTGTGGCAACTAAATAACTGCGAGGTTATCGATGAGTGCAAAAACATTCCGTCGTTATAACGGTATTTCTCCTATTTTAGGTGAAAGAGTCATGGTCGATCATTCTAGCGTGGTGATTGGCAAGGTAACACTAGGCGATGACGTCGGTATTTGGCCCCTTGTCGCCATACGCGGTGATGTTAACTACATCACGATTGGTGCAAGGAGTAATATTCAGGACGGAGCAGTGCTTCATATCACCCACTGCTCAGAGAAAAAACCAGAAGGTAATCCACTTATTATTGGCGAAGACGTTACTGTAGGCCATAAAGCGATGCTGCACGGTTGCCAAATAGGAAATAGGGTTTTGGTGGGAATGGGTTCAATACTTCTGGATGGTGCCATTATTGAGGATGATGTCATGATCGGTGCGGGTAGCTTGGTCCCTCCTGGAAAACGTCTAGAGAAAGGACATCTATACCTTGGCAGCCCAGTTAAAAAGATTCGGCCACTGACACAAGAAGAAATAGAGGGGCTGGTTTACTCAGCAAATAACTATGTTCGTTGGAAAGATGAATACCTTGCTCAGGATAATGAGTAACACCCCTCATCATCCCATTCTTCAGCAACAATCATTTTTTCAAATTCGTCTTCAAGATCCCATCTATATTCCTTGAACAGTGCCAGCCACTGTTCAGGGCTATCTCCCCCGTAACGGTGCTGAAGACATTCAGCACTTATCAGGCATTCCTGCTGAAAGCCATTCACTAAAACAGGGAAACGGATCGTCATTATCTTATCATCCCAACTTTCACGATCTGGGAACTGGATCGCTTGGTTCACTTCGCGAGCTCCTGCTTCAGTAAAGCAATCACGGGCTCCACCTCCGGCATCACACCATGCCAAAGTTTGAACGCATGTGCCGCTTGTCCCACCAGCATTCCCAAACCATCGGCATAATGGGTAGCGCCATGCTGTACGCACCATGACAAAAAGGGTGTCAGTTGCGGCAGGTAAAACATGTCATAGCAACACGTTTTTGGAGAAATGAGTTCTGGCGGTAAGTTAGGAATACTATCGTACATACCAGAAGAGGTTGCGTTAATGACCAGATCGAAAAACTGACCATGTAAATCGTCGAGAGCAACCGCTTGAATATCGCCAATATCACAGAAGGCCTTAGCTAAAGCATCAGCTTTAGAGAATGTCCTATTCGTCAGCACAACTGTGCAGCCATAAGCCAGTAAGGGTTGGATAACCCCCCGCGCTGCGCCGCCCGCCCCCACTAGCAAAACACGATCCAGCGGCTTCACCAGCGCCAGCCGTTGCAGATCGCTGAGCAAACCGATGCCATCTGTATTATCACCAAATAGGCGTCCGTCACTCAGCCTCTTCAATGTATTCACCGCACCTGCGCGCGCCGCAGATTCGCTACGCTCATCAGCTTCGGCAAAAGCCCTCTCTTTAAAGGGCGCAGTGACATTTGCACCACCAGCACCATCGCGAAAATACTGACGCAGCTGCGGCTCAAAATGATCCAGAGGCACTAACACACGTTGATATGTCAGCGTTATCCCCGTCTGTGCAGCAAATAACTCATGTATGCGAGGCGATTTACTATGCGCAATCGGATTACCAAAAACTGCAAAAGACGTTACTTCAGACACGTTCCCCTCCAACTTACCGTTAGCCCTGACGAATGAGCTCGCCTGTTAGTACATCCCTGATTTCTGATGGATTCATTCTTCCGCCGACGTTCCCACACAGCACAGGAAAACTGTCGCCAAACTGCTGCAATACGTCCTGAGCAGTGCGACAAGGGAGTTGCCCACTTAAATTGGCACTGGTTGACACTAACGGTTTACCGTAACGCTGGCACAGCTCCTTGACTAATGGATGGTCACTAACGCGTACTGCAAGCGAAGAAAATTGCCCCGTTAACCACTTCGGCGTCGTCTGTTTTGCAGGTAATACCCACGTAACTGGACCTGGCCATGTAGAAAACATCACGCCCTTCTGCTCGTCAGATAACACGCTGTCATCAATATAAGGCGCTAGTTGACTAAAATCTGCTGCAATCAGGATCAGACCTTTTTGCCAAGGGCGTTGTTTTAACGCCAGCAAGCGGTTAACCGCTACTTCACTATCAGGGTCACATCCCAACCCAAATACGGCTTCAGTCGGGTACGCAATCACCTGCTCATTATGTAATTCCCGCAAAACAGGAATCATTAGTTCATCAGAGACATCACTCATTCTTATCAACTTCTGTCGCTATTGGTTTTCCGCATAATTTACTGGCACAAAATAGCTTGGTGCCTTGTGCCGTCTTCTTCTCAAACAATAAAGCATAATGGCAAGAGGGGCATTCACCCGCTATCGGTTTATGGTTTAACGCAAACTGGCAATCGGGATAACGATCGCAAGAATGAAACACCTTACCGTAGCGAGACTTACGCTGTAGCAGCGTGCCTTCATTACACTGTGGACATCGAATCGCCGTTTCATCAGGGCGATCGATAGTCTCGGTATGATTGCACTCAGGATAATTACCGCAGCCGATGAACATCCCATAACGGCCTTGCCGTAGCACCAATGTCGACTGACAAAGCGGGCATTGCTGTCCATCCAACACTTTGACAATATGTCCATCAGCCTGCGCTTTAAGCGGGCGAATGAACCCACATTCCGGATACGTAGAACAGCCAAGGAATGGGCCGTGCCGACCAGAACGGATAACCAGCACTGACCCACAGTCTGGGCATATTTCCTGTTTTTTTTCAGTAAACAATTCAGGTTTAGCCATTCGAACCGTTATTCCTCTGGCTATTGCACATAACCGTCATTGACCTCAAAAAGTAATTCTTCCATTTGCTGATAGGCATTCTCACAACCGGGAACATTGAAAAGCACCATGAGAATAACCCACTTCAGATCTTCCAGATCAAATTCCTGCGTTTCCAGCGCCATCACACGTTCGATGATCATCTCGCGCGTTTCAAGATTCAGAACCTGAATTTGCTCAAGGAACAATAAAAATCCACGACAGTCCGCATCCAGACGCAGCTCCTCATCCTGCGTATAGATTCGCATAGCCAGAGCATCGTTCGCCAAATAAAGCGGCGCAGTTTGTCCTTCCTGAATATCGGCCAATTTTTCCAGCCAACTCAACGCGCTATAGATATCATTACGATGGAATCCAGCGCGAGTGAGGTCATCAGTTAACGTATCCTGATCGACACGCATTTCAGTTTCATTGTGGATGTAGCTCTCAAACAAGTACATGAGTACGTCGAACATGGCTTGCCCTCCTTAATCGGACATAGCCGCCGGGTACTGCTGCGATCCATCCTGCTAACTCCAGTTCTAATAGCTTAGTGACTACTTCTGGCACAGGTTGGCCGGCACGTTCAGCGACAACGTCAACAGGTGTAACCTCATCTCCTACGTTAGCCAACACGTCGGCAAATGGCAATTCGCCATTCTCTTCTTCGTTAGAAATAGTTTGCCCACTTTCCATCGGTAGCCACTGTAATTCACTCACCAACTGTTCAAGAATATCCTTCGGATGTGTAACTAGGCTGGCCCCTTGCTGGATCAGCCAATGTGTACCCTCAGTCATGGGGTTACCGATAGCTCCCGGCAAGGCAAAAATGTCCCGCCCTTGCTCTAAAGCATAACGCGCAGTGACCAGCGACCCACTACGGATAGACGCTTCGATAACTAGGACGCCCAGCCCTAACCCACTAATGATGCGATTTCTTCTGGGGAAGTTGGTTGGAAAAGGCGGCATAGCGAGGGGGAATTCAGAAACCAGTGTGCCGCCATCGTCACAAATACGTTCAGCAAGCTTGGCGTGACGCTTGGGATAAATATTCTCCAGCCCGCTCCCCAGCACGGCTATCGTTTTCCCCCCTGCATCCAAGGCAGCCCGATGAGCGATACCGTCAATACCAATCGCTAACCCACTGGTCACCGTCAGTTCATTTGCCGCAAATTCCTGTGCAAAAAAACATCCCCAGCGTTCGCCGTAAGCGCTATTACCTCGGCTACCCACGATCGATATTTGTGGCGATGCCAATAATTCAGGAGAACCAGAAACAAAAAGCAACAGCGGAAAATCACGAATATTGCTCAACAGAAAGGGATACAGTACATCTTCGCACGTCACAATATGGTGATTAGGAGACGACAGCCAGTTGAGAGTCTCCTCCAACACATTAGGATCATAAGCCCAGAACTGAGATATTTGAGCAGGGGACAGGCCTAATACGCTCAACATATTGTTATCTAAATCGTTTAGATCAATAAGCTTTCTGGCAATAGCTCGACTACGCCTGATTCCCAGATGCCGTACGCCCGTCATACGTAGCCAAATTTCCGTTGATAGCATCAGCGTCCCTTATTCTGCTATGTTCAGATAAGTCGTGCAATTCGGTGCTGATGCTGTCAATCGAGGCCGGAAATGTCTAGAATGTACGCTAAGACTCTTTCACTATTCAGATACAGATCTAAACATATATGTCAGTTTTGCAGGTATTACATTTCCCAGACGAGCGGCTGCGCATTACTGCGCAACCCGTAAAAGAAGTCAATGCAGATATTCAACGTATCGTGGATGATATGTTCGATACCATGTACGAAGAAGAAGGTATTGGACTAGCCGCAACACAAGTGGATATTCACCAGCGTATTATTGTGATTGACGTCTCTGAAGAACGAGACCAACGGTTAGTGCTGATCAATCCAGAGCTGATTGAAAAGAGCGGTGATACGGGTATCGAAGAGGGTTGCTTGTCGATCCCTGAAACACGTGCACTGGTTCCTCGTGCAGAGCATGTAAAAGTGCGAGCATTGGATCGTGAAGGTAACGTGTTCGAACTTGAAGCAAGCGAGCTACTTGCCATTTGCATTCAGCATGAAATGGATCACTTAGTTGGGAAATTGTTTATCGATTACCTTTCCCCGCTTAAACGCCAGCGCATTCGTCAAAAACTGGAAAAGCTGGCTAAACAGAATAGCCGAGCCCAATAATTTTCACCCTGACAGGAAGCACCGTGTCTGATTCTTTACGCATCATCTTTGCCGGAACCCCTGACTTTGCAGCGCGTCACCTTGACGCGCTTTTATCATCAGGGCACGAGATCGTGGGCGTTTTCACTCAGCCTGACCGCCCGTCCGGTAGAGGCAACAAGCTCACGCCAAGCCCGGTAAAAGTACTGGCAGAACAACATAGCATCCCCGTTTTCCAGCCGAAATCCCTGCGACCGGTAGAAAATCAGGCAATGGTTGAGACGTTAGGCGCCGATGTTATGGTCGTTGTCGCCTATGGATTAATTCTGCCACAGCCGGTGTTATCTATGCCGCGCCTCGGTTGCATTAATGTACACGGTTCTCTGTTACCTCTTTGGCGCGGTGCTGCGCCTATCCAACGTGCATTATGGGCTGGGGATAGTGAAACCGGCGTGACGATCATGCAAATGGACGTTGGGCTCGATACTGGCGCAATGCTGCACAAAATTTCGTGCCCCATCCTGCCACAAGATACCAGCGCGACGTTGTACGATAAACTTGCTGAGTTGGGGCCACGTGGCTTATTGGAAACGTTGGAACAACTTGCAACCAGCAACATTGTCGCTGAAGCGCAAAATGACGCCCTTGCAACCTATGCAGAAAAGCTTAGCAAAGAAGAAGCTCGCTTAAACTGGCAGTTATCCGCCGAGCAACTCGAGCGCTGTATTCGAGCTTTTAATCCTTGGCCAGTAAGCTATTTCAGCGTAGATGAACAACCGATAAAAGTCTGGAAAGCTGAGGTTATAGCCAAAGCACATGACTCACAGCCTGGCACAATCATACAGGCAGACAAGCAGGGTATTCAGGTGGCAACAGCCGCAGGTATCTTGAATATCCAAGAGTTGCAGCCTGCGGGTAAAAAAGTGATGAGTACGCAGGATCTGCTGAACTCACGTCGTGAGTGGTTCATTCCCGGTAATATACTGAACTAATCTATTTTTCATACCGGCGTCATGCCGGTATATCCTCTCTCTTTTACGTATACGTCATCGTTAACACATGAAAAGCTCATACAATCTACGCAGTATTGCCGCAAAAGTGGTGGGACAAGTTCTGGATCAGGGGCAATCACTCAGTGCCCTATTACCGGTTCATCAACGTGAAGTCTCCGATAAAGATCGTGCACTTTTACAAGAGCTTTGCTTCGGCGTATTACGTGTTTTACCGCAGTTGGAATGGTGTATTCAACAACTGATGGCTAAGCCCCTGACGGGGAAACAACGCACACTACATTACCTCATCATGGTAGGCATCTATCAATTACACTACACTCGCATCCCCCCCCATGCTGCTCTGGCAGAAACAGTAGAAGGTGCAGTCGCATTAAAGAGACCACAGCTCAAGGGGTTGATTAATGGCGTATTACGCCAATTCCAACGTCAGCAAGAAGAACTCATTCAGCGTGAGTCAACGCATTCATCTCACTATCTGCATCCAAGCTGGCTACTGGCGCGCATTGAACACGCCTACCCAAATCACTGGCAAAGCGTTGTTGATGCGAATAATCAACGCCCTCCGATGTGGCTGCGCGTGAATCGATTACACCATACACGAGAAGCGTACTTAGACTTGTTGGCGCAAGAAGGAATCGAAGCGTTTGCTCATCCTGAATACGCCGATGCAATACGACTTGCTTCTCCGTGTGCCGTCGATCTATTACCGGGCTTTTCACAAGGGTGGGCAACAATACAGGATGCTTCGGCTCAAGGCTGTGTCTATTGGCTCGATCCACAAAATGGCGAGCAGATCCTCGATCTCTGCGCTGCGCCCGGTGGAAAAACGACGCACATTTTAGAAGCTGCACCAAAATCTCATGTGCTCGCTGTCGATATTGATGAAACACGTTTAGGTCGAGTAAAAGAAAATTTACTCCGATTACAAATGCATGCAGAAGTGAAACAGGGTGATGGTCGCTACCCCGATTCATGGTGTGAAGGGCGTATGTTTGATCGCATTCTGTTGGATGCCCCGTGCTCCGCTACTGGCGTGATTCGTCGTCATCCGGATATCAAATGGTTACGCCGAGACAGAGATATAGAGGAATTGGTTGCACTGCAAAAAGAAATTATTGATGCCATCTGGCCCCATCTAAAACCAGGCGGCACGATGGTCTACGCGACCTGTTCCATTCTACCGCAAGAAAATACTCAGCAAGTTACGGATTTACTGTCTCGCCATGCTGATGCCAAATTGGCTGGTACAGGTACAAGTGAAATACCGGGCATACAGATACTTCCCCATGCTGATGGTGGCGATGGCTTCTTTTATGCGAAGCTGGTAAAAAACTGATATTGAACCCAGTATTGTCTGCAACAGGCAGCAATCAATAAACGGCATGGCTTATTATGAAAATTATCATTCTTGGCGCGGGTCAGGTCGGCGGAACACTGGCGGAAAATCTAGCGGGTGAAAACAATGACATCACTGTCGTTGACACTGATGCAAATCGGTTGCGCCAGCTTCAGGATAAATTTGATCTGCGCGTCGTTACAGGCTACGCCTCTCACCCGCGTGTTCTGCGTGAAGCGGGAGCGGAAGATGCAGATATGCTGGTCGCCGTGACCAATTCAGATGAAACGAATATGGTAGCATGCCAGATTGCCTACTCTCTTTTCAAAACACCAAACCGTATTGCGCGTATTCGTGCTGCCGAATACATTCGTGAATCAGAGCTGCTGTTTTTACCAGAAGCCGTCCCGATTGATCATTTGATCTCTCCAGAGCAGCTAGTGATCGATAACATTTATAAACTGATCGAATATCCTGGAGCACTCCAGGTCGTCAACTTCGCTGAAGGTAAAGTAAGCCTTGCGGCCGTCAACGCTTACTATGGTGGCCCACTGGTCGGCAATGCCCTAACTTCTCTCCGCGAGCATATTCCTCATGTGGAGACCCGCGTTGCGGCAATCTTTCGCCATGATCGTCCGATTCGCCCTCAAGGTTCCACCATCATCGAAGCTGGAGATGAAGTATTTTTTGTCGCAGCTTCTCAACACATTCGTGCAGTAATGAGTGAGTTACAGCGTCTTGAAAAACCGTATAAAAGGATCATGATCGTTGGTGGAGGTAACGTCGGCGCAGGATTAGCACAGCGGCTAGAAAAAGACTACAGCATTAAGTTGATAGAACGAAATGCAGAGCGGGCGATAGAGCTAGCGGAAATTCTGCAAAATACAGTTGTGTTTCATGGCGATGCCTCAGATCAAGAGTTACTCGCCGAAGAACACATTGAGCAGATAGATGTATTCATCGCTATTACCAATGATGACGAAGCAAATATTATGTCAGCTATGCTGGCTAAACGGATGGGCGCAAAAAAAGTAATGGTGCTCATCCAGCGTCGAGCTTATGTCGATCTGGTTCAGGGTAGCGTCATTGACGTCGCGATTTCCCCACAGCAGGCGACAATCTCCGCACTACTCAGCCACGTCCGTAAGGCAGATATTGTTAGCGTGTCTTCTTTACGCCGAGGAGTCGCCGAAGCAATTGAAGCCATCGCCCATGGTGACGAGGGAACATCGAAAGTTGTCGGCAGAATGATCGAAGACATTAAGCTTCCACCAGGTACTACTATCGGTGCAATTGTTCGCGGTGATCACGTCATCATTGCCAATGCAAATAGCAAAATTGAGCAAGGTGATCATGTCATCATGTTCTTGGCTGACAAGAAATTTGTGCCTGATGTTGAACGCCTATTTCAACCAAGCCCTTTCTTTTTGTAATGCGGGAACAAATTTATTACTAACCGATAATCTGGCAAAGATGTGGCTATTGGTTAGAATTAATTTATATTTTTGGCAAGGAGAACAGATATGAGTATCATCAAAGAATTCAGAGAGTTTGCCATGCGTGGCAACGTTGTCGATTTGGCGGTAGGTGTCATTATTGGTGCCGCTTTCGGTAAAATTGTCTCTTCTCTGGTATCGGATATTATTATGCCACCGCTAGGGCTTTTGATTGGTGGTGTTGATTTTAAACAATTCAGTCTCGTTCTTCGTGATGCCCAGGGCGAAATTCCTGCCGTTGTCATGAACTACGGCGCTTTCATCCAGAATATTTTCGACTTTGTCATCGTCGCTTTTGCAATCTTTATAGCTATAAAGCTTATGAATAAAATGCGCCGTAAACAGGAAGATACGCCTGCCGCCCCACCGAAACCGAGTGCAGAAGAGAAGTTACTAGCTGAAATCCGCGATTTGCTTAAAGAACAGCAACCCAAACAATAAAAATCGAATTTTGTCCAATCTCTACTTCGTTATTACGCAGAAAGTAGAAAGGCCAGAGGTAAATAATCATTTGATTGCTTACCACTGGCCTCCCAACTACCTTTCTTCACATGCTTATCTTTCCTACGATAACTTCCTTTCCCTTTTTCATTAACTTCAATTCGTTGGCGAAACAGCGGATCATGCAGCAACGCCTCAATGGCGTTATCCTGAATTTTCCCACGCTTATGACGGTATGTAGTCATCATCACTCCTAAGAAAGTCGGTTTGGTATGAACATAAAGAAACGTGCAGAGTATATAGTCGAAATGGATGGATGAGAACAGAGAGGTATGTGTTTTTCAGCTGATTTAGACATCGGCAGCCTTGTGCCATGCCTATCCATGCAAAAGAATATTTATTTCAGATATAAAAAAACCGGGTTTCCCCGGTTTTTTTACGCTCTTACAGATTACTCTGCAGTAGCTACTTCTTCTGTCTGAGAGACTGAGCGATCAACGAGCTCGATGTATGCCATCGGCGCATTGTCACCAGCACGGAAGCCACACTTCAGAATACGAGTGTAACCACCGGCACGGCTCGCGAAACGCGGGCCCAGTTCATTAAACAGTTTTGCCACGATCTCGTTATCACGAGTACGGGCGAATGCCAGACGACGATTAGCAACGCTGTCGGTCTTGGCAAGAGTAATCAGCGGTTCAACAACGCGACGCAGCTCTTTCGCTTTCGGCAGGGTCGTCTTGATGATTTCATGACGAACCAAAGAACTAGCCATGTTACGGAACATAGCCTGGCGATGGCTGCTGTTACGGTTCAGTTGACGACCACTCTTACGATGGCGCATGACCTTATCCTTCTCAGTAAAACCTTAACCTGTGATCTGGTTACTCATCAGCAATACTTGCAGGTGGCCAGTTTTCCAGGCGCATGCCTAGAGACAAACCACGGGAAGCCAGTACGTCTTTAATCTCAGTAAGAGATTTTTTACCCAGGTTAGGCGTTTTGAGCAGCTCAACCTCGGTACGCTGTACCAGATCACCGATGTAGTGGATAGCTTCTGCCTTAAGACAGTTAGCAGAGCGGACAGTCAATTCCAGATCGTCAACAGGGCGCAGCAGGATCGGATCGAATTCTGGTTTCTCTTCTTTAACTTCTGGCTGACGAACATCACGTAAGTCAACAAAAGCTTCAAGTTGTTCAGCCAGAATGGTGGCCGCACGGCGGATCGCCTCTTCAGGATCGATCGTACCATTGGTTTCCATTTCGATGACTAGCTTGTCCAAGTCAGTACGCTGTTCTACGCGAGCTGCTTCAACATTGTAGGCAATACGCTCTACAGGGCTGTAGCAAGCATCAACTAACAGACGACCAATCGGGCGCTCATCTTCTTCCGTATGAATACGGGCAGATGCCGGCACATAACCACGGCCACGTTGAACTTTGATACGCATACTAATAGATGCGTTTTCATCGGTCAGATGGCAAATTAAGTGCTGCGGCTTGACGATTTCGACATCACCATCATGGATGATGTCGGCTGCAGTCACAGGGCCAATGCCAGATTTATTCAGGGTAAGAATAACTTCATCTTTGCCTTGAACTCTCACCGCCAGCCCTTTCAGGTTGAGCAGGATTTCCAGGATATCTTCCTGTACGCCTTCTTTGGTGCTGTACTCATGCAGTACACCATCAATCTCAACCTCGGTCACCGCGCAACCTGGCATGGATGAAAGCAGAATACGGCGCAGTGCGTTGCCAAGAGTATGGCCGAAGCCTCGCTCTAATGGCTCAAGGGTCACCTTGGCGTGCGTCGAACTCACTTGCTCGATATCAACCAGGCGCGGTTTTAGAAACTCTGTCACAGAACCCTGCATTGTGTCCTCTCTTTGGTACTAAGCTTTACTTGGAGTAAAGCTCGACGATCAGGTGTTCATTAATGTCCGCAGACAGATCGGTACGTTCAGGAATACGTTTGAACACACCTTCCATCTTGGCAGCATCAACTTCCAGCCAAGTTGGCTTTTCACGCTGTTCAGCCAGCTCCAGAGCGGCTTTCACGCGAGATTGCTTTTTCGCTTTCTCACGGATGCTGACTACGTCATTCGGGGATACCTGATAAGAAGCGATGCTAACAACGCGACCGTTTACCATGATAGCTTTGTGGCTTACCATCTGACGTGCTTCAGCACGAGTGGCACCAAAACCCATACGATAAACAACGTTATCCAGACGACCTTCCAGCAGTTGCAGCAGGTTTGCACCTGTGTTGCCTTTCAGACGTGCAGCTTCTTTATAATAGTTACGGAACTGACGCTCCAGAACACCGTAGATACGGCGAACTTTTTGCTTTTCACGCAACTGCACACCATAGTCAGACAGACGCGGTTTACGCGCACCGTGCTGGCCAGGAGCTTGTTCAATTTTACACTTGGAATCGATCGCACGAACACCAGACTTCAGGAACAGGTCGGTGCCTTCACGACGGCTCAGCTTGAGCTTAGGACCCAAATATCTTGCCATTTTCTTTCTCCAACAATCCTAAAAGCGGCGTTATACGCGGCGCTTTTTCGGCGGACGACAACCGTTATGAGGGATCGGAGTCACATCAGTAATATTAGTGATGCGGAAACCAGCCGCGTTCAATGCGCGGATAGTAGACTCACGGCCCGGACCAGGTCCTTTAACCATAACTTCCAGGTTCTTAATACCGTATTCTTTCACGGCCTCTGCGCAACGTTCTGCAGCTACTTGAGCAGCGAACGGCGTAGATTTACGAGAACCACGGAAGCCGGAACCACCGGCAGTTGCCCAACCCAGCGCATTACCCTGACGATCAGTAATGGTTACGATGGTGTTGTTGAAAGAAGCATGGATATGAGCCACACCGTCAGAGACTTGCTTTCTTACACGCTTACGTGCACGAATAGGTGCCTTTGCCATTATTCAATCACCCCGATTATTTCTTGATCGGTTTGCGCGGACCCTTACGGGTACGGGCGTTAGTCTTGGTACGCTGACCGCGAACCGGCAGACCACGACGATGACGCAAACCACGATAAGTACCAAGGTCCATAAGACGCTTGATGCTCAGGGTAACTTCACGACGCAGATCACCTTCTACAACAAACTTGGCAACTTCGTCACGCAGCTTATCGATTTGCTCTTCAGACAGCTCACTGATCTTAACATTCTCGGCAATCCCTGTAGCAGCGCAAATAGCCTGCGACCGAGTTTTACCGATACCGAAAATTGACGTTAACGCAATAACGGTATGTTTATGATCAGGAATGTTAATGCCTGCTATACGGGCCACTATGCACTCCTACAATTTTATACAGCAACACCATTCTGAAAAGCCCGTTTTCAGGATACTCAAATAATGTTGCAGCTACATACAAAAGATTGGCTGGCTAATCTAGCCAGCTCAACCCAACTTTGCAAGAAAAATATGCGAGATAATCAGCCTTGACGCTGTTTATGCTTCGGTTCGGCACTGCAGATCACACGAACGACACCGTTACGCTTAACAATCTTACAGTTACGACATAATTTCTTGACGGAAGCACGAACTTTCATTTTTACTCTCCGTAACTTCTCAAGCTCACCTAATTAACGGTTATAGCCTTTCAGGTTTGCTTTCTTCAATGCAGACTCATATTGACTCGACATCATCAGAGTTTGCACTTGAGCCATAAAGTCCATGATGACGACAACAACGATCAATAAAGATGTACCACCGAAATAGAAAGGTACTTTCATTGCGTCACGCATAAACTCCGGGATCAGGCAGATAAAAGTAATATACATCGCACCAATCAGAGTCAGACGAGTCATTACTTTATCGATATATTTCGCCGTTTGCTCTCCCGGACGAATTCCTGGCACGAATGCACCGGACTTCTTCAGGTTATCTGCTGTTTCACGCGGGTTGAAAACCAACGCAGTGTAGAAGAAACAGAAGAAGATGATTGCAGACGCATAGAGTAACACATAAAGCGGTTGTCCGGGCTGCAAATACAGCGAAATAGTTGTCAGCCAGTTCCAACCGGTACCGCCCCCAAACCAAGATGCAATCGTGGCAGGGAACAGAATAATACTGGAGGCGAAGATCGCTGGAATAACACCAGCCATATTCACTTTCAGTGGTAAATGCGTACTCTGTGCTGCATAAACCCGACGACCTTGTTGACGTTTTGCATAATTAACGACGATACGCCGTTGACCACGCTCAATGAAAACAACGAAGAAGGTTACTGCAAACACTAAAACTGCAACCAACAGCAACAGGAGGAAGTGCAGGTCGCCTTGCCGAGCTTGCTCGATGGTATGGCCAATGGCCGGCGGGAGACCCGCAACAATACCAGCAAAGATTATGATCGAGATACCGTTACCGATACCACGTTCCGTAATCTGTTCTCCCAGCCACATCAGGAACATCGTCCCAGTAACCAGGCTCACAACAGCGGTAAAGTAGAATGCAAAACCTGGGTTTATCACCAAATCTTGCATTCCAGGCATATTCGGCAAACCGGTAGCAATACCGATAGATTGGAATATAGCCAATACCAAGGTACCGTAGCGGGTATACTGGCTAATCTTACGACGGCCAGCTTCCCCTTCTTTCTTTATTTCAGCCAAGGCAGGATGAACCACCGTCAGCAACTGGATAATAATCGATGCCGAAATATACGGCATAATACCCAGAGCAAAGATAGAAGCACGGCTGAGTGCACCACCAGAGAACATGTTAAACATTTCAATGATGGTGCCTCGCTGCTGTTCAAGCAATTTGGCAAGCACAGTGGCATCAATACCAGGAATCGGGATAAAAGAGCCAATACGGAAAACAATTAGCGCACCGATAACAAACAAAAGTCTGCGCTTCAGTTCACCAACTCCGCCTTTAGCACTCTGAAAATCTAATCCTGGTTGCTTAGCCATCTGCTACTTATTCCTCAATTTTACCGCCAGCAGCTTCGATAGCAGCACGAGCACCTTTAGTGACACGCAGACCACGAATCGTTACCGGACGAGCAACTTCACCAGACAGAATCACTTTCGCGAATTCAATCTGAATGCCAATAACATTAGCGGCTTTCAGCGTATTCAGGTCAACTACGTCGCCTTCTACTTTAGCAAGATCAGACAAACGAACTTCTGACGTGATCATCGCTTTGCGAGAAGTAAAACCGAATTTCGGCAGACGACGATATAAAGGCATCTGACCACCTTCAAAACCGCGACGTACGCCACCGCCAGAACGAGACTTCTGACCTTTGTGACCACGACCGCCAGTTTTGCCCAGGCCAGAACCAATACCACGACCTAAACGCTTCGGTGCGTGTTTAGCACCTTCGGCCGGAGACAGAGTATTTAAACGCATCTGTTACTCCTCTACTTTAACCATGTAGGAAACCGCGTTGACCATACCACGAACCGCAGGAGTATCCTCACGTTCAACAGTATGACCAATACGACGCAGACCCAGGCCAAGCAGTGTCGCCTTATGTTTCGGCAGACGACCGATTGCACTACGGGTTTGAGTGATTTTAATAGTCTTTGCCACGGTCAATTACCCCAGAATTTCTTCAACGGATTTACCACGCTTGGCAGCGACCATTTCCGGGGACTTCATGTTGGCTAAACCATCAATCGTTGCACGAACCACGTTAATCGGGTTAGTGGAACCATAGGCTTTAGCCAATACGTTGTGAACCCCTGCAACTTCCAAAACGGCGCGCATTGCACCACCGGCAATAATACCGGTACCTTCGGAAGCTGGCTGCATGAACACACGAGACCCCGTGTGAGCACCTTTAACTGGGTGCTGCAGGGTGCCGTTGTTCAGCGCGACATTCATCATATTGCGACGGGCTTTTTCCATCGCTTTCTGGATCGCTGCTGGAACTTCGCGAGCTTTACCGTAACCAAAACCAACGCGGCCGTTGCCATCACCCACTACAGTCAGTGCGGTGAAGCTGAAAATACGACCACCTTTAACGGTTTTAGATACGCGATTTACCGCGATCAGCTTTTCCTGCAGTTCGCCAGCTTGTTTCTCGATGTGAGCCATCTTACACCTCTACCTTAGAACTGAAGGCCAGCTTCACGGGCAGCATCTGCCAGTGCTTGGACTCGACCATGATATTGGAAACCGGAACGGTCGAAAGAGACATCCTTGATGCCTTTTTCTAACGCACGTTCTGCAATAGCTTTACCTATTGCGGTTGCCGCGTCTTTGTTACCGGTAGACTTCAGTTGTTCAGCGATAGCTTTTTCTACAGTAGAAGCGGCTACCAGGACTTCAGAACCGTTCGGTGCAATGACCTGCGCATAAATATGGCGTGGAGTACGATGTACCACCAGACGCGTCGCACCCAGTTCCTGGAGCTTGCGGCGTGCGCGGGTCGCACGACGGATACGAGCTGCTTTCTTATCCATAGTGTTACCTTACTTCTTCTTAGCCTCTTTGGTACGCACGACTTCGTCGGCGTAACGGACACCCTTGCCTTTATAAGGCTCAGGACGACGGTAGGCGCGTAATTCCGCAGCAACCTGACCAATAACCTGCTTATCAGCACCTTTCAGTACGATTTCAGTTTGGCTTGGGCATTCTGCAGTAATACCTGCCGGCAGTGCATGCTCTACTGGGTGAGAAAACCCGAGAGACAGGTTAACCACATTGCCTTTAACAGCAGCACGGTAACCAACACCAACCAGTTGCAGCTTCTTAGTGAAGCCTTCGGTAACACCGATAACCATTGCGTTCAACAGAGCACGAGTGGTACCCGCTTGGGCCCATCCGTCAACAAAACCTTCGCGCGGAGCGAAAGTAAGAGCGTTGTCAGCTTGTTTCACTTCAACAGCATCATGGATCTTACGACTCAGCTCGCCGTTTTTACCCTTAATCGAAACATCCTGACCGTTGAGTTTTACCTCTACGCCGGCAGGAATGACGACGGGTGCTTTTGCAACACGAGACATTTTTCCTCCCGATTAAGCTACGTAGCAGATAATCTCGCCACCAAGACCAGCCTGGCGAGCTGCACGATCAGTCATAACACCTTTAGAGGTAGAAACAACTGCGATACCCAAACCGGCCATAACTTTTGGCAGCTCATCTTTTCTTTTATAGATGCGCAGACCTGGACGGCTTACTCGCTGAATGCTTTCTACCACTGCCTTGCCCTGGAAATATTTAAGTTCTAATTCCAGAACTGGCTTGGTGTCGCCTTCGATTTTGAAATCTTCAATGTAACCTTCTTCCTTCAGCACGTTGGCAATTGCCACTTTCAGCTTGGAGGAAGGCATGGTGACCGCAACTTTGTTCGCGGCTTGACCGTTACGGATACGGGTCAGCATATCCGCGATCGGATCTTGCATGCTCATCTGTCTTTACTCCCGTGATTCAATTGGTGACAATTACCAGCTAGCCTTTTTCAGACCCGGAATTTCACCGCGCATAGCGGCTTCACGGACCTTGATACGGCTCAACCCGAACTTCCGCAGGAAAGCGTGCGGACGACCAGTTTGGCGGCAGCGATTACGCTGACGAGACGGGCTGGAATCACGCGGCAGAGTCTGCAGCTTAAGAACTGCATCCCAACGATCTTCGTCGGATGAGTTCACACCAGAGATGATAGCTTTCAATTCCTCGCGTTTAGCGCGGTATTTTTCAGCCAGTTTCACACGAACAACTTCGCGTGCTTTCATGGATTGCTTAGCCATTAGTAACCCTACCTTACTTGCGGAATGGGAAGTTAAAGGCGGCCAACAGCGCACGGCCTTCATCATCGGATTTCGCAGTGGTGGTAATGGTAATGTCCAAACCACGAACGCGATCGACTTTATCGTAGTCGATTTCCGGGAAGATGATCTGCTCACGCACACCCATGCTGTAGTTACCACGACCATCGAATGACTTGGCAGACAAGCCACGGAAGTCACGGATACGCGGTACAGCAATGGAAATCAGTCGCTCAAGGAACTCCCACATGCGTTCGCCACGCAGAGTTACTTTACAGCCGATCGGATAGCCCTGACGGATTTTGAAGCCTGCAACAGATTTGCGTGCTTTGGTGATCAACGGTTTTTGACCGGAGATTGCTGCCAGATCAGCTGCTGCGTTATCCAGCAGTTTCTTGTCAGCGATCGCTTCACCAACACCCATATTCAGGGTGATCTTCTCGACCCGAGGGACTTGCATGACAGAATTGTAGTTAAACTCAGTCATGAGTTTTTTAACTACTTCGTCTTTGTAGTAATCATGCAGTTTCGCCATCGTACTACTCCAAATTACTTGATAGTTTCGCTATTAGATTTAAAGAAACGGACTTTTTTTCCGTCTTCAAATCTAAAGCCTACACGGTCAGCCTTACCAGTTGCCGCATTGAAGATTGCAAGGTTAGAAACTTGAATTGCAGCTTCTTTTTCAACGATGCCACCTGGTTGGTTCAGGGCCGGAACCGGCTTCTGATGTTTTTTAACCAGGTTAATACCTTCAACAATGACCTTACTAGCAGACAGGACATTTTTTACTTTACCGCGCTTACCTTTATCTTTGCCGGTTAGCACGATAACTTCGTCATCACGACGGATTTTCGCTGCCATGATTCGCTCCTTAAAGTACTTCTGGTGCCAGAGAGATAATTTTCATGAACTTCTCATTACGCAGTTCACGAGTTACCGGCCCAAAAATACGCGTACCGATAGGCTGTTCGCTGTTATTGTTTAAAATAACGCAAGCATTTCCATCGAAGCGAATGACAGAACCGTCCGGGCGACGAACACCCTTCTTGGTGCGCACCACTACCGCCTTCAGAACATCGCCTTTTTTCACCTTACCGCGAGGAATTGCTTCCTTGATGGTAATTTTGATGATATCGCCGACGCCTGCGTAGCGACGGTGCGAGCCACCTAGAACCTTGATACACATTACGCGACGTGCACCGGAATTATCGGCCACGTTCAGCATAGTCTGTTCTTGGATCATTTTAGTGCTCCGCTAATGTCAACTACTACTTTAGGACCCTTTCGGGCCATTAAATACCCCATAATTGAGGGCGCAGCATTATAACACCGCTTCCTTGGTATGGGTAGAAAAAATAAACGGCCCTTTGCAGAGCCGTTTATCATAAGAGAAGAGCGCTACTTTATTACAGAATCGCTTTCTCTACAACGCGAACAAGTGTCCAAGACTTAGTTTTGGACAGTGGACGGCATTCGTGGATTTCAACCACGTCACCGATACCACATTCATTGTTCTCGTCATGTACGTGCAGCTTAGTCGTACGCTTAATGAATTTACCGTAAAGCGGGTGTTTCACGAAACGTTCGATAGCAACAACAATGGATTTCTCCATTTTGTCGCTTACAACACGACCTTGCAAAGTACGGATTTTATCGGTCATTACGCACCCGCCTTCTCAGTCAGTAAAGTCTTAACACGTGCAATATTGTGACGCACTTGTTTTACCAGGTGAGTCTGTTGCAACTGACCACTGGCAGCCTGCATACGCAGGTTAAATTGCTCGCGCAGCAGGCCGAGCAGCTCAGTGTTCAGCTCTTCAACGCTCTTTTCACGCAGCTCATTTGCTTTCATTACATCACCGTCTTAGTTACAAAGGTGGTTTTGATAGGCAGTTTCGCTGCTGCCAGTTGGAATGCCTCACGGGCTAACTCTTCCGGCACACCGTCCATTTCGTACAGGACTTTACCTGGCTGAATCAAGGCAACCCAATATTCCACGTTACCTTTACCTTTACCCATACGAACTTCAAGCGGTTTTTCGGTGATCGGTTTGTCCGGGAATACACGGATCCAGATCTTACCTTGACGCTTAACAGCACGAGTCATGGCACGACGTGCAGCTTCGATTTGACGAGCAGTCAGGCGACCGCGGCCAACAGCTTTCAGACCGAAAGTGCCGAAGCTAACATCCGTACCCTGCGCCAGACCACGGTTGCGGCCCTTGTGCACCTTACGGAATTTTGTACGCTTTGGTTGTAACATCAGCGACTCTCCTTACTTGCGGCCTTTACGCTGCTGCTTTTTAGGTTGAGCAGCCGGTTTTTCCGGTTGTTCAACGGCAGCCATACCACCCAGGATCTCACCTTTGAAGATCCACACTTTCACACCGATAACACCATAAGTGGTGTGCGCTTCGGAAGTGTTGTAATCGATATCCGCACGCAGTGTATGCAACGGAACACGACCCTCACGGTACCATTCGGTACGCGCGATTTCAGCGCCGCCAAGACGGCCACTTACTTCAACTTTAATACCTTTAGCGCCCAGACGCATGGCGTTCTGTACCGCACGCTTCATAGCACGACGGAACATCACACGACGTTCCAGCTGAGAAGTGATGCTGTCAGCAACCAGTTTTGCGTCCAGTTCAGGTTTACGAACTTCTGCGATATTGATCTGTGCAGGTACGCCAGCGATATCCGCTACGACTTTGCGCAGTTTTTCAACATCTTCACCTTTTTTACCGATAACGATGCCTGGGCGAGCAGTGTGAATAGTCACACGGATGCTTTTTGCAGGACGTTCGATAACGATACGAGAAACGGAAGCCTTCTCCAGTTCCTTCGTCAGGTATTTACGAACTTTAAAATCGCTGTCCAGGTTGTCAGCGAATTCTTTGGTATTCGCATACCAGGTAGAGTTCCAAGGTTTGACAATACCCAGGCGAATACCATTAGGATGTACTTTCTGACCCATTGCTAGTCTCCAGAGTCTCAGCGATCGGACACAACCACAGTAATGTGGCTGGTACGCTTCAGGATGCGATCCGCACGGCCTTTAGCACGCGGCATAATGCGCTTCATGCTTGGGCCTTCGTCAACGAAAATTTTCGCGACTTTCAGATCATCAATGTCAGCGCCATCGTTGTGTTCTGCGTTAGCAATAGCAGACTCCAGCACTTTTTTAACCAGACCAGCAGCTTTCTTGTTGGTGTAGGTCAGAACTTCCAGAGCTTGCGACACTTTCTTACCGCGAATCAGGTCTGCCACCAGGCGAACCTTTTGAGCAGAAGAACGAGCGTGGCAATGTTTAGCGATAGTTTCCATCTCTTCCTCCTACCTTAGCGCTTCTTGGCCTTTTTGTCGGCCGCATGGCCGCGATAAGTACGAGTCGGCGCGAATTCACCCAGCTTGTGACCGACCATTTCATCGGAAACAAACACCGGAACGTGCTGACGACCATTATGGACAGCGATGGTCAAACCGATCATATTTGGAAAGATCGTTGAACGACGGGACCAAGTGCGCAAAGGCTTCTTGTCTCCGCTTTCCACCGCTTTCTCTACCTTCTTCAGCAAGTGCAGGTCAATAAATGGACCTTTCTTGAGAGAACGTGGCATGGTTTATCCTCTAAGATTATTTAGTACGGCGACGTACGATAAATTTATCAGTACGCTTGTTGCTGCGGGTCTTTTTACCTTTGGTCTGAAGGCCCCACGGACTCACCGGGTGCTTACCAAAGTTACGACCTTCACCACCACCGTGTGGGTGGTCGACTGGGTTCATTGCCGTACCGCGAACGGTAGGACGAACACCACGCCAGCGTGCAGCACCAGCTTTACCCAGAACGCGCAGCATGTGCTCAGCGTTGCCAACTTCGCCTAGCGTAGCGCGGCAGTCGGATTCGACTTTACGCATTTCGCCAGAACGCAGACGCAGGGTAACGTAAGAACCATCACGAGCAACGATCTGAACGTAAGTACCAGCAGAACGAGCCAACTGGCCGCCTTTACCTGGTTTCATTTCTACGTTGTGAACCGTTGAACCGACTGGGATGTTACGCATTGGCAGGGTGTTACCTGCTTTAATCGCAGCATCAACGCCAGATTGAATCTGGTCGCCGGCTTTCAGGCCTTTCGGCGCCAGAATGTAACGACGCTCGCCGTCTTTATACAGAACCAGCGCGATATTCGCGGAACGGTTCGGATCATACTCCAGACGCTCAACAACCGCAGGAATACCATCTTTGTTGCGTTTAAAGTCAACAATACGGTAAGCCTGTTTGTGACCACCACCGATGTGACGGGTAGTGATGCGGCCATTGTTGTTACGGCCACCGGATTTGCTGTTCTTTTCCAGCAACGGGGCATAAGGTTTGCCCTTGTGCAGCTCAGGGTTAACCACTTTAACAACGTGGCGACGACCCGGAGATGTCGGTTTACATTTAACAACTGCCATTGTCTTTCTCCTCCGACTTACTCAGCGCCGCCGATGAAGTCCAGATTCTGGCCTTCTTTCAGGGTGACGTAAGCTTTTTTCCAGTCGCTGCGACGACCAATACGCTGTCCGTGACGCTTAACTTTACCCTTAACTACCAGGGTGTTTACGTCTTTAACTTCTACTTCGAACAGTTTCTCTACAGCAGCAACGATCTCTGCTTTAGTCGCGTCTTTGGCAACTTTGAGAACGATGGTGTTAGTTTTTTCCATCGCGGTAGATGCTTTTTCAGATACGTGCGGCGCGCGCAGTACTTTCAGCAGACGTTCTTCACGGATCATGCCAGCATCTCCTCAACTTGCTTAACTGCATCAGCAGTCATAACGACTTTGTCGAAGGCGATCAGGCTAACTGGGTCGATTGCTGCTGCATCACGCACATCAACCTTGTACAGGTTACGCGCTGCCAGGAACAGATTTTCATCCAGTTCACCGGTGATGATCAACACGTCTTCCAGTGCCATTTCTTTCAGTTTCTGAGCCAGCAACTTAGTTTTAGGTGCTTCAACAGAAAACGTCTCGACAACGATCAGACGATCTTGACGTACCAGTTCGGACAGAATGCTTTTCAGCGCGCCGCGGTACATCTTTTTGTTAACTTTCTGACTGTGGTCCTGAGGCTTAGCAGCGAAGGTCACACCACCGGAACGCCAGATCGGGCTCTTAACAGAACCTGAACGCGCACGGCCAGTACCTTTCTGACGCCAAGGTTTTTTACCGGAACCAGTTACTTCAGCACGGGTCTTCTGGGCGCGAGTACCTTGACGGGCACCTGCTGCATAAGCAACAACAACCTGATGTACCAGCGCTTCGTTGAAATCACGACCGAAGGTAGTTTCGGAAACAGTCAGCGCGCTTTGCGCGTCTTTCAATACTAATTCCATTGCTATCTCCTCACGCCTTCACAGCTGGTTTAACGATCAGGTCGCTACCGGTAGCTCCCGGAACAGCACCTTTAACCAGCAGCAGGTTGCGCTCAGCGTCAACACGCACTACGTCCAGGCTCTGAACGGTTACACGTTCGTTACCCAGCTGGCCTGCCATTTTCTTGCCTTTGAACACTTTGCCCGGAGTCTGGTTCTGACCGATAGAACCCGGAACGCGGTGAGACAAGGAGTTACCGTGGGTAGCATCCTGAGTACGGAAATTCCAGCGCTTAACTGTGCCAGCAAAACCTTTACCTTTAGATGTACCAGTAACGTCTACTTTTTTAACGTCAGCGAAAATTTCAACACTGATGCTCTGACCAATAGTGAACTCTTCGCCTTCAGACAGACGGAATTCACGCAGGGTACGGCCAGCTTCTACACCAGCTTTAGCAAAGTGACCTGCTTCTGGCTTGGTAACACGGTTTGCTTTTTTAGCACCAGTAGTTACTTGCACAGCGCGGTAACCGTCGTTAGCCAGGTCTTTAACCTGAGTTACGCGGTTTGCTTCAATTTCGATAACAGTTACGGGGATAGATACGCCATCTTCAGTGAAGATACGGGTCATGCCCACTTTTTTACCGACTAAACCAATCATTGTTTCAACCTCTCAATCGCTCAATGACCTGATTAACCCAGGCTGATCTGCACGTCTACACCAGCAGCCAGATCCAGACGCATCAGAGCATCAACGGTTTTCTCGGTTGGCTCAACGATGTCAACCAGACGCTTGTGAGTGCGAATTTCGTACTGATCGCGCGCATCTTTATTGACGTGCGGAGAAATCAGAACGGTAAAGCGCTCTTTGCGGGTCGGCAGCGGGATCGGACCACGTACTTGCGCACCAGTGCGCTTAGCAGTCTCGACGATTTCCGCAGTTGATTGATCAATCAGACGATGATCAAACGCTTTCAGGCGGATACGGATTCTTTGGTTCTGCATGAGACCAGAGCTCCAATTATTTATAAACGTAAATGATTACTCCTCACACCCATTTCGATTGATGGGGGAGTGTAATCGTCAGCACATAACCCCCATATCGGGAGTATTGTTTTAGGTGCAATAAATGAATATTCACCCTCTGATTCGGATTGAATCAGGCTTACCTTGTTTCAGTAAGCTCGCGCATTATACGCAAATTGGCTGGGGAAGCAACAAGCAGGATGAAATGATTTTAAACGCGGCCGGAACAATGTGAGCTAATCCGGCCGGAGTGGGCATAAAGCACATAATAGCGTATACCTATCCTGCTACTCAGCTTTTAGCTGAGCTTGAAGATAATTTTGTATACCAAGACGTGAAATCAAATCTAATTCAGTTTCCAGCCAGTCGATGTGCCCTTCTTCATCGGCAAGAATTTCTATCATTAAATCCCTGCTGACATAGTCATGTACAGAGTCAGCATAGGAAATTGCCTCACGCAAATTCTTTGCGCCATCCAGTTCAAGTTGAAGGTCTGAACGTAAGATCTCTTCGACATCCTCGCCAATATTTAATTTGCCCAAATCCTGCAGATTCGGGATGCCTTCAAGAAACAGGATTCGTTCGATGTAGCGATCAGCGTGCTTCATTTCGTCAATAGACTCATGATATTCGTGATCGTTTAGACGGGTTAAGCCCCAGTTTTTAAACATGCGGGCATGAAGAAAATATTGGTTAATGGCTACCAGCTCGTTGCCCAATAACTTATTCAGGTGTGTGATAACTTTTTTATCGCCTTTCATGACATGCTCCTCCGCTCCAGTTCTTAAAGTGTAGAACTGGTCAGCAGAGAGTCAAAAAAACGACCCTACATTTTATGCTACTTCATACATGTCAGGAATTTTAGCTTGTTCTTCCTCAAAAATAACACGCGCCTGACGAACACATTTACCGCAATCCGTCCCGATAGGAACGAGCTTACGTAATTGTTGCATAGATTGAGGCTGGTGCTGGCGAACAGCATTACGAATAACTTTGTCAGAAATTGCGTTGCACAAACAAACATACATACCAGAATGACTCATCGTTATCGCGAGTGTCTTTTACGCTACCTTTAAGGACACTACAGACGGCATTTGAAACCGCTCCTAGCGATTTTTTAACCAACTTCAGCATTGTAAATAAGAATTATTTTTATTTCAATTTCGATTTAATCATTTAGACGTAAAAAAAGGCACCGAAGTGCCTTTTTCATGCATTGAGTTTATCAGCGATTAAGCGATAACTTTAGCAACAACGCCCGCGCCTACA
>NZ_LXFY01000017.1:31107-31636 GCF_021432585.1 Pectobacterium sp. IFB5596 | reverse complement strand
TTGACAAGCCGTTCCTGCTGCCAATCGAAGACGTATTCTCCATCTCCGGTCGTGGTACCGTTGTTACCGGTCGTGTAGAGCGCGGCATCGTTAAAGTCGGTGAAGAAGTTGAAATCGTTGGTATCAAAGATACGGCGAAATCTACCTGTACTGGCGTAGAAATGTTCCGCAAACTGCTGGACGAAGGTCGTGCAGGTGAGAACGTTGGTGTTCTGCTGCGTGGTATCAAGCGTGAAGAAATCGAGCGTGGCCAGGTACTGGCTAAGCCGGGTTCAATCAAGCCACACACCCAGTTCGAATCAGAAGTGTATATCCTGAGCAAAGATGAAGGCGGCCGTCATACTCCGTTCTTCAAAGGCTACCGTCCTCAGTTCTACTTCCGTACCACTGACGTAACGGGTACCATCGAACTGCCAGAAGGCGTAGAGATGGTAATGCCGGGCGACAACATCAAAATGGTTGTTACCCTGATCCACCCAATCGCGATGGACGACGGTTTGCGTTTCGCCATCCGTGAAGGCGGCCGTAC
>NZ_LXFY01000017.1:0-30663 GCF_021432585.1 Pectobacterium sp. IFB5596 | reverse complement strand
AGTAGGCGCGGGCGTTGTTGCTAAAGTTATCGCTTAATCGCTGATAACATTTGACGCGACACGCGATAAAAGGGCATCATTTGATGCCCTTTTTCTACGCTGTCATGGTAGAACCTATCTCATCAGCGATTGTGAGATATAATCATTGGTGAGATAGGCTCTGTAGATACGGCGTAAATACCGAATTATTCGTTTTACAGAACATCTTTCGGTTTGGTTGCCCCGTAGTTGCGGGGCAAAGTTATTTGTCTGAATCATTGTGACAGGTTGGTTTATGAGTGCGAATACCGAAGCTCAGGATAGTGGGCGTAGCCTGGAAGTGATTAAGTGGCTAGCAGTAGGTACCTTGCTGGTCGTTGCAATTGTTGGCAATTATTATTACCGCGAATTTAGTCTTCCTCTGCGTGCATTGGCTGTTGTTATCCTGATTGCTGCAGCCGGTGGTGTGGCACTGCTGACCACGAAAGGCAAAGCAACCGTAGCGTTTGCTCGCGAAGCGCGTACTGAAGTACGCAAAGTAATTTGGCCGACTCGTCAGGAAACGTTACACACCACGTTAATCGTTGCCGCGGTGACTGCCGTGATGTCACTGATTTTGTGGGGACTGGATGGTATTCTGGTCCGTTTGGTATCGTTTATCACTGGCCTGAGGTTCTAAGATGTCTGAAGCTCCAAAAAAACGTTGGTACGTCGTTCAGGCGTTTTCTGGTTTTGAAGGCCGCGTAGCGCAGTCGCTGCGTGAGCACATCAAACTCCATAATATGGAAGAACTGTTTGGCGAAGTCATGGTTCCAACCGAAGAAGTGGTTGAGATCCGCGGTGGCCAGCGTCGCAAGAGCGAACGTAAGTTTTTCCCTGGTTATGTTTTAGTTCAGATGGTGATGGAAGATGCTAGCTGGCATCTTGTCCGTAGTGTACCTCGCGTTATGGGGTTCATTGGTGGCACATCTGACCGCCCTGCGCCAATTAGTGACAAAGAAGTGGATGCGATTATGAATCGTCTCCAGCAGGTTGGCGACAAACCTCGTCCGAAAACGCTGTTTGAACCGGGTGAAATGGTTCGCGTTAATGACGGTCCATTTGCTGACTTTAATGGTGTTGTCGAAGAAGTTGATTATGAGAAGAGCCGCCTGAAGGTGTCTGTCTCTATTTTTGGTCGTGCGACACCTGTTGAACTGGACTTTGCTCAGGTCGAAAAAGGCTAATTGCCTGACAGCACTTGCTGAAAATAGCTACTTGCCTATGGCGCGAAATTAACCTATAATTTCGCGCCTTTTGTTTTTTAGTGGCCTTAATGGCGACTGAAACGTATACAAACCACGGGGAGCCTTTTACGAGGCGCTATTACCCAATCGAGGAAAGTTAAATGGCCAAGAAAGTACAAGCCTATGTCAAGCTGCAAGTTGCAGCTGGTATGGCTAACCCGAGCCCACCAGTAGGTCCAGCTCTGGGTCAACAAGGTGTTAACATCATGGAATTCTGTAAAGCATTCAATGCTAAAACAGAAAGCCTTGAGAAGGGTCTGCCGACTCCAGTTGTTATTACCGTTTATTCTGACCGTTCTTTCACCTTCGTTACCAAAACGCCTCCAGCAGCAGTTCTGCTGAAGAAAGCGGCTGGTATCAAGTCTGGTTCCGGCAAGCCGAACAAAGACAAAGTAGGTAAAGTAACGAGCGCGCAGATTCGTGAAATCGCAGAAACTAAAGCTGCGGACATGACTGGTTCTGATGTAGACGCCATGGCGCGTTCTATCGCAGGTACTGCTCGTTCCATGGGCCTGGTAGTGGAGGATTAATAAATGGCTAAGCTGACCAAGCGCATGCGCGTGATCCGTGACAAAGTTGATGTAACTAAACAGTATGACATCAACGAAGCTGTTGCTCTGCTCAAAGAGCTGGCCACTGCTAAGTTCGTAGAAAGTGTAGACGTTGCTGTTAACCTCGGCATCGATGCACGTAAATCTGACCAAAACGTTCGTGGTGCAACCGTTCTGCCTCATGGTACTGGTCGTTCTGTTCGTGTTGCTGTCTTCACCCAAGGTGCAAACGCTGAAGCGGCTAAAGCTGCTGGCGCTGAGTTCGTGGGTATGGAAGATCTGGCTGATCAGATCAAAAAAGGCGAAATGGGCTTTGACGTTGTTATTGCTTCTCCAGATGCAATGCGCGTTGTTGGTCAATTGGGTCAGGTTCTGGGTCCACGTGGCCTGATGCCAAACCCGAAAGTGGGTACTGTAACCCCTAACGTTGCTGAAGCAGTTAATAATGCTAAAGCGGGTCAGGTTCGTTACCGTAACGACAAGAACGGTATCATCCATACCACTATCGGTAAGGTTGATTTCGATTCTAACAAACTGAAAGAAAACCTGGAATCTCTGCTGATTGCGCTGAAAAAAGCAAAACCATCTCAGGCGAAAGGCGTGTACATCAAGAAAGTTAGCTTGTCTACCACTATGGGCGCTGGCGTTGCCATCGACCAGAGCGGTTTGAACGCTGCTGCTAACTAATAGCTTTTGTTCCGCTTTACTCGGGTGTGGGATTTACCTATAATTTTACGCCCGTTGTTCCTGAAGTGGATCGACGCAAGAATTTTTCGGTTGGAGCCTGGCCTATCCAGGCCTCCGTCCAAGACCGCAGGTGTTTCGTAAGAAACTTAATTCTCCTGCGTAGACGGTGACAGAGCCTAAATAACGTTTTTCTTTTTTATAAAGAATAATTTTTTACTGGATTCTGCTCACCGTGTTTCAACGCTTATCTCTAATTTTGGCGATAAGTGAAGTGAGTTCCGGAGAGTTTCTCCGGCTAAATCCAGGAGCAAAAGCTAATGGCATTAAATCTTCAAGACAAACAAGCAATTGTTGCTGAAGTCAGCGAAGTAGCCAAAGGTGCGCTGTCTGCGGTTGTTGCGGATTCTCGTGGCGTTACCGTTGATAAAATGACCGAACTGCGTAAAGCAGGTCGTGAAGCTGGCGTTTACATGCGTGTTGTTCGTAACACCCTGCTGCGCCGCGTCGTTGAAGGCACTCAATTTGAATGCCTGAAAGACACGTTTGTTGGTCCGACCTTGATTGCATATTCTTTGGAACACCCGGGCGCTGCTGCTCGTCTGTTCAAAGAGTTCGCGAAAGCGAATGCAAAATTTGAGGTCAAAGCTGCAGCCTTTGAAGGTGAGCTGATCCCGGCGGCTCAAATTGACCGTCTGGCAACGCTGCCGACTTACGAAGAAGCACTGGCACGTCTGATGTCGACCATGAAAGAAGCCGCTGCTGGCAAACTGGTCCGCACTCTGGCTGCTGTTCGCGATGCAAAAGAAGCTGCTTAATAGCGCTTTCTTTTCTAACGCACTTGCTAACGTATAAACTATTTCTGATTCTTAGGAACAATTGTTATGTCTATCACTAAAGATCAAATTCTGGAAGCAGTAGCAGCTATGTCTGTAATGGATGTTGTTGAACTGGTTTCCGCTATGGAAGAAAAATTCGGTGTTTCTGCTGCTGCTGCTGTAGCTGTTGCTGCTGGCCCAGCTGAAGTTGCTGAAGAAAAAACTGAGTTCGACGTTGTACTGAAAGCTATCGGCGCTAACAAAGTTGCTGTAATCAAAGCTGTTCGTGGCGCAACTGGTCTGGGCCTGAAAGAAGCCAAAGATCTGGTTGAATCTGCTCCAGCAGTTCTGAAAGAAGGCGTGAGCAAAGATGACGCTGAAGCACTGAAGAAATCACTGGAAGAAGCTGGCGCAGAAGTTGAAGTTAAATAAGCCAACCTTTCAGGTTGCAGCCTGATTTATTAGGCTGATGGCTGGTGACTTTTTAGTCACCAGCCTTTTTGCGCTGTAGGGCATCAATGGGATTTCACACTGTTTAGCCATTGATTTCCCCAATATTTTTTTCTATTGACGACTTAATATACTGCTTTCCAGCATAGGTTCCTTGCCTAAGCAAGAGCAATGAAATGGTTTAAGAGTAATAGAAAGACGTATTACGGAAAGTTCTCTATTTTCCGACCAACATAAATAGTGTTGCATGAACTGTCCTTGTTAGGGCAGACAGAGTGGTTCGACTTGTCAGCTAGCTGAGGAACCCTATGGTTTACTCCTATACCGAGAAAAAACGCATTCGTAAGGATTTTGGTAAACGTCCACAAGTTTTGGACATACCTTATCTCCTTTCTATCCAACTTGACTCGTTCCAGAAATTTATCGAGCAAGACCCGGAAGGTCAGTACGGTTTGGAAGCTGCATTCCGTTCTGTTTTCCCTATAAAAAGCTATAGCGGCAATTCAGAGCTGCAATACGTTAGCTATCGCTTGGGCGAACCCGTATTTGACGTTAAAGAATGTCAAATCCGCGGTGTCACGTTCTCTGCGCCGCTGCGCGTTAAACTGCGCCTGGTGATCTACGAGCGCGAAGCGCCTGAAGGCACCGTTAAAGACATCAAAGAACAAGAAGTGTACATGGGCGAGATTCCGCTCATGACCGATAACGGCACCTTCGTGATCAACGGTACTGAGCGTGTAATCGTGTCTCAGCTGCACCGTAGCCCAGGTGTGTTCTTCGATAGCGACAAAGGTAAAACCCACTCTTCAGGTAAGGTGCTGTATAACGCACGTATTATTCCTTACCGTGGTTCCTGGTTGGATTTTGAATTTGATCCGAAGGATAACCTGTTTGTCCGTATCGACCGTCGTCGTAAATTGCCTGCGACCATTATCCTGCGCGCGCTGGGTTACTCCACCGAACAGATTCTGGATCTTTTCTTCGATAAAATTGTCTATGAAATCAATGGCAATAAATTGCAGATGGATCTGGTTCCTGAGCGCCTGCGTGGTGAAACCGCGTCGTTTGATATCGAAGCGAACGGTAAAGTTTATATCGAAAAAGGTCGCCGTATCACTGCGCGTCATATCCGTCAGTTAGAGAAAGACGGTATTGAGCGCATTGAAGTGCCTGTTGAATATATTGCTGGCAAAATATTGTCCAAAGATTATATCGATGAGAGCACTGGCGAACTGATCGGCGCAGCCAACATGGAGCTGTCGCTGGATCTGCTGGCGAAACTGAGCCAATCCGGTCACAAGCGTATTGAGACACTGTTCACCAACGATCTTGATCATGGTGCATACATGTCTGAAACCGTGCGTGTCGATCCGTCAAACGATCGTCTGAGCGCGCTGGTTGAAATCTATCGCATGATGCGTCCTGGTGAGCCGCCAACGCGTGAAGCAGCGGAAACGCTGTTTGAGAACCTGTTCTTCTCTGAAGACCGCTACGATCTGTCTGCGGTTGGCCGTATGAAGTTCAACCGTTCTCTGCTGCGTGACGAGATCGAAGGTTCCGGTATCCTGAGCAAAGATGACATCATCGAAGTGATGAAGAAGCTCATTGATATCCGTAACGGTAAAGGCGAAGTGGATGATATCGACCACCTCGGCAACCGTCGTATCCGTTCTGTCGGCGAAATGGCTGAAAACCAATTCCGCGTTGGTCTGGTGCGTGTGGAGCGTGCTGTAAAAGAGCGTCTGTCTCTGGGCGATCTTGATACGCTGATGCCACAGGACATGATCAATGCCAAGCCGATTTCGGCTGCCGTGAAAGAGTTCTTCGGTTCAAGTCAGCTGTCACAGTTTATGGACCAGAACAACCCATTGTCCGAGATTACGCATAAACGTCGTATCTCTGCATTGGGCCCAGGCGGTCTGACGCGTGAGCGTGCTGGCTTTGAAGTTCGTGACGTACACCCGACTCACTATGGTCGTGTTTGTCCTATCGAAACGCCGGAAGGTCCAAACATCGGTCTGATCAACTCCCTGTCCGTTTATGCACAAACCAACGAATACGGTTTCCTTGAAACCCCATATCGTCGCGTGCGTGACAACGTGGTTACGGATGAGATCCATTACCTGTCTGCGATTGAAGAAGGTAACTTCGTTATCGCCCAGGCAAACACCAATTTGGACGAAGAAGGCCGCTTCATCGACGAACTGGTTACCTGCCGTAACAAAGGCGAGTCCAGCTTGTTCAGCCGCGATCAGGTTGAATACATGGACGTTTCCACACAGCAGGTGGTTTCCGTCGGTGCATCTCTGATTCCGTTCCTGGAACACGATGACGCCAACCGTGCCCTGATGGGTGCGAACATGCAACGTCAGGCCGTTCCGACTCTGCGCGCCGATAAGCCGCTGGTTGGTACCGGTATGGAACGTGCCGTTGCGGTTGACTCCGGTGTAACTGCTGTAGCCAAACGTGGTGGTACAGTACAGTACGTAGATGCATCCCGTATTGTAATCCGCGTTAATGACGATGAAATGTATCCGGGCGAAGCCGGGATCGACATCTATAACCTGACCAAATATACCCGTTCGAACCAGAATACCTGCATCAGCCAGATGCCATGTGTGTCTCTGGGTGAGCCGGTAGAACGTGGTGACGTTCTGGCAGATGGCCCGTCCACCGATCTGGGTGAACTGGCGCTGGGTCAGAACATGCGCGTGGCATTCATGCCATGGAATGGTTACAACTTCGAAGACTCCATCCTCGTTTCCGAGCGTGTGGTTCAGGAAGATCGCTTTACGACCATCCACATTCAGGAACTGGCCTGTGTGTCTCGTGACACCAAGTTAGGGCCTGAAGAAATTACTGCAGACATCCCGAACGTGGGTGAAGCAGCACTTTCTAAACTGGATGAGTCCGGCATCGTTTATATCGGTGCTGAAGTCACCGGCGGTGACATTCTGGTTGGTAAAGTAACGCCGAAAGGTGAAACCCAACTGACGCCAGAAGAGAAACTGCTGCGTGCGATCTTCGGTGAGAAAGCGTCTGACGTTAAAGACTCTTCTCTGCGTGTACCAAACGGTGTTTCCGGTACGATTATCGACGTGCAGGTCTTTACCCGCGATGGCGTGGAAAAAGACAAACGTGCGTTAGAAATCGAAGAAATGCAGCTGAAGCAGGCTAAGAAAGACCTGACTGAAGAGTTGCAGATTCTGGAAGCGGGTCTGTTTGGACGTATTCACGCAGTGCTGGTTTCTGGCGGCGTAGAAGCTGACAAACTGGACAAACTGCCGCGCGAGCGCTGGTTGGAACTGGGTCTGACTGATGAAGATAAGCAGAATCAGTTGGAACAGCTTGCAGAACAGTATGATGAGCTGAAGCACGAGTTTGAGAAAAAACTCGAAGCTAAGCGCCGTAAAATCACCCAAGGCGATGATCTTGCACCGGGCGTGCTGAAAATCGTTAAGGTTTATCTGGCTGTTAAGCGTCAGATCCAACCGGGTGACAAGATGGCAGGTCGTCACGGGAACAAAGGTGTTATCTCCAAGATCAACCCGATCGAAGATATGCCTTACGATGAGAACGGTACGCCGGTCGATATCGTACTGAACCCGCTGGGCGTACCTTCACGTATGAACATCGGTCAGATTCTGGAAACCCACTTGGGTATGGCTGCAAAAGGTATCGGCGAGAAAATCAACGCCATGCTTAAGCAGCACGAAGAAGTGACCAAACTGCGTGAGTTTATCCAGAGAGCCTACGATCTGGGCGACGATGTGCGTCAAAAAGTCGACCTGAGTACTTTCTCCGACGAAGAAGTTATGCGTCTGGCTGAAAACCTGAAGAAAGGTATGCCAATTGCAACGCCGGTATTCGACGGTGCAAAAGAGAAAGAAATCAAGGAACTGTTGCAGATGGGCGGTATCCCTACCTCCGGTCAGATTACCCTGTACGATGGACGTACCGGTGAGCAATTTGAGCGTCAGGTTACAGTGGGCTACATGTACATGCTGAAACTGAACCACTTGGTTGACGATAAGATGCATGCCCGTTCCACCGGTTCTTATAGCCTGGTTACTCAGCAGCCGCTGGGTGGTAAGGCGCAGTTCGGTGGTCAACGCTTCGGTGAGATGGAAGTGTGGGCGCTGGAAGCTTATGGTGCAGCTTATACCCTGCAAGAAATGTTGACCGTTAAGTCTGATGACGTGAACGGCCGTACCAAGATGTATAAGAACATCGTGGATGGCAATCATCAGATGGAACCAGGCATGCCGGAATCCTTCAACGTATTGTTGAAAGAAATCCGCTCGCTGGGTATCAACATCGAGCTGGAAGAAAAGTAATACCAGCTCGCTGTATTGCTGGCATTCGTCATAGGGACACCTGAACGTTGTTTTTAACGGCAATGTTGTTTTTAACAGCTATGTTGTTTTGAACAGCATTAGTTCAGGTGTCTATCAGGTCTAACTCCGACAGGAGCCAATCCGTGAAAGACTTATTAAAGTTTCTGAAAGCGCAAACTAAAACCGAAGAGTTTGATGCGATCAAAATTGCTCTGGCCTCGCCAGACATGATCCGTTCGTGGTCTTTTGGTGAAGTTAAAAAGCCAGAAACCATCAACTACCGTACGTTCAAGCCTGAGCGTGACGGCCTTTTCTGCGCCCGTATCTTTGGGCCGGTAAAAGATTATGAGTGCTTGTGCGGTAAGTATAAGCGCCTGAAACACCGTGGTGTTATTTGTGAGAAGTGCGGCGTTGAAGTAACCCAAACTAAAGTACGTCGTGAGCGTATGGGTCACATCGAGCTGGCTTCTCCGACTGCGCACATCTGGTTCCTGAAGTCACTGCCTTCCCGTATCGGTTTGCTATTAGATATGCCGCTGCGTGATATTGAGCGTGTGCTTTATTTTGAATCTTATGTCGTGGTTGAAGGCGGCATGACCAACCTTGAGCGCCGTCAGATCCTGACTGAAGAGCAGTATCTGGATGCGTTGGAAGAGTTTGGTGATGAATTCGACGCGAAAATGGGCGCCGAAGCGATCCAGGCTCTGCTGAAGAACATGGATCTGGAGCAGGAATGCGAACAGCTGCGTGAAGAGCTGACCGAAACTAACTCCGAAACCAAACGTAAAAAACTGACCAAGCGCATTAAGCTGCTGGAAGCGTTCGTACAGTCTGGTAACAAGCCAGAGTGGATGATCCTGACCGTTCTGCCGGTACTGCCGCCAGATCTGCGTCCGTTGGTTCCGCTGGATGGCGGTCGTTTTGCGACTTCCGACCTGAACGATCTGTATCGTCGCGTGATCAACCGTAACAACCGTCTGAAACGTCTGCTGGATCTGGCTGCGCCAGATATCATCGTACGTAACGAAAAACGTATGTTGCAGGAAGCGGTTGATGCGCTGTTAGATAACGGCCGCCGCGGTCGCGCGATCACCGGTTCTAACAAACGCCCTCTGAAATCTTTGGCCGATATGATCAAAGGTAAACAGGGTCGTTTCCGTCAGAACCTGCTCGGTAAGCGTGTTGACTACTCCGGTCGTTCTGTAATCACCGTTGGTCCATACCTGCGTCTGCACCAGTGTGGTCTGCCGAAGAAAATGGCACTGGAACTGTTCAAACCGTTCATCTACGGCAAGCTGGAACTGCGTGGTCTTGCTACCACCATTAAAGCTGCCAAGAAAATGGTTGAGCGCGAAGAAGCCGTCGTATGGGATATCCTGGACGAAGTCATCCGTGAACACCCGGTACTGCTGAACCGTGCACCAACACTGCACCGTTTGGGTATCCAGGCATTTGAACCGGTACTGATCGAAGGTAAAGCGATCCAGCTGCACCCGCTGGTTTGTGCGGCCTATAACGCCGACTTCGACGGTGACCAGATGGCTGTACACGTACCGTTGACGCTGGAAGCCCAGTTAGAAGCGCGTGCGTTGATGATGTCGACCAACAACATCCTGTCCCCTGCGAATGGTGAGCCAATCATCGTTCCTTCTCAGGACGTGGTATTGGGTCTGTATTACATGACGCGTGACTGTGTTAACGCCAAAGGCGAAGGCATGGTGCTCACGGGTCCTAAAGAAGCTGAGCGTGTTTATCGTGCCGGTCTGGCCTCTCTGCATGCGCGCGTTAAAGTGCGTATTACAGAAGAGATCAAGAGCATCGAAGGCGATGTTACGCATCAGACGTCGATTATTGATACGACTATCGGCCGCGCCATCCTGTGGATGATCGTACCGAAAGGTCTGCCGTACTCGATCGTTAATCAGCCTTTGGGCAAGAAAGCGATCTCCAAAATGCTGAACACCTGTTACCGCATTTTGGGTCTGAAGCCGACGGTTATCTTCGCTGACCAGACTATGTACACCGGTTTTGCTTACGCGGCGCGCTCTGGTGCTTCCGTAGGTATCGATGACATGGTTATCCCGGAGAAAAAAGCCGAGATTATCGAAGAAGCAGAAACCGAAGTTGCCGAGATTCAGGAGCAGTTCCAGTCTGGTCTGGTTACTGCGGGCGAACGCTATAACAAAGTGATCGATATCTGGGCAGCGGCGAACGAACGTGTTGCGAAAGCGATGATGGAAAACCTGTCCGTTGAGGATGTGGTTAACCGTGATGGCGTGGTTGAGCGGCAGGTTTCTTTCAACAGCATCTTTATGATGGCCGACTCCGGTGCGCGTGGTTCTGCGGCACAGATTCGTCAGTTGGCGGGTATGCGTGGTCTGATGGCGAAACCAGATGGTTCCATCATCGAGACACCAATCACCGCAAACTTCCGCGAAGGTTTGAACGTACTCCAGTACTTCATCTCGACGCACGGTGCGCGTAAAGGTTTGGCGGATACCGCACTGAAAACGGCAAACTCCGGTTATCTGACTCGTCGTCTGGTTGACGTTGCACAGGATCTGGTTGTGACCGAGGACGATTGTGGTACCCATGAAGGTATCATGATGACGCCGGTTATCGAGGGTGGTGATGTTAAAGAGCCACTGCGTGAGCGCGTACTGGGTCGTGTAACGGCTGAAGACGTGATCAAACCGGGCACCGCGGACATTCTGGTTCCACGTAACACGCTGCTGAACGAGCAGTGGTGTGACATGTTGGAAGAGAACTCCGTTGATGCTGTTAAAGTACGTTCAGTTGTAAGCTGCGAAACCGACTTTGGCGTGTGTGCCAATTGCTACGGTCGCGATCTGGCTCGTGGTCATATCATCAACAAAGGTGAGGCTATCGGGGTTATCGCGGCACAGTCCATCGGTGAGCCAGGTACACAGTTAACCATGCGTACGTTCCACATCGGTGGTGCGGCATCGCGTGCGGCTGCTGAGTCCAGCATTCAGGTGAAAAACAAAGGTAGCCTGAAACTGAGCAACGCGAAGTTCGTTATGAACAGCAACGGTAAACTGGTTATTACTTCACGTAATACCGAACTGAAACTGATCGACGAATTCGGACGTACTAAAGAAAGCTATAAAGTGCCTTATGGTGCGGTGATGGCGAAGGGTGACGGCTCAGAAGTTAGCGGTGGCGAAACTGTCGCAAACTGGGACCCGCATACCATGCCTGTGGTGACCGAAGTGAGCGGTTTCATCCGCTTTGCTGACATGATTGACGGTCAAACCATTACTCGCCAGACCGACGAACTGACTGGTTTGTCTTCTATCGTGGTTCTGGATAGCGCAGAGCGTACTGGTAGCGGTAAAGACTTGCGTCCAGCACTGAAAATCGTTGACGGTAAAGGTGAAGATGTACTGATTCCTGGTACTGATATGCCAGCTCAATACTTCCTGCCGGGTAAAACGATTGTTCAGTTGGAAGATGGCGTGCAGATTGGTGCCGGTGATACATTGGCGCGTCTCCCTCAGGAATCCAGTGGTACTAAGGATATTACCGGTGGTCTGCCACGCGTAGCCGACCTGTTCGAAGCACGTCGTCCGAAAGAGCCGGCGATTCTGGCAGAGATCAGCGGTATCATTTCCTTCGGTAAAGAAACCAAAGGTAAACGCCGTCTGGTAATTTCTCCGTTGGATGGCAGCGATGCTTACGAAGAGATGATTCCGAAATGGCGTCAGCTCAACGTGTTCGAAGGTGAAGTTGTAGAGCGTGGTGACGTTGTTTCCGACGGCCCAGAGTCTCCGCACGATATCCTGCGTCTGCGTGGCGTGCATGCAGTAACGCGTTATATCACCAACGAAGTTCAGGAAGTTTACCGTCTGCAAGGCGTTAAGATTAACGATAAACACATCGAAGTTATCGTTCGTCAGATGTTGCGTAAAGGCACCATCGTTGACGCGGGTAGCACGGAGTTCCTGGAAGGCGAACAGGCAGAAGTCTCTCGCATCAAGATTGCCAACCGTCAGTTGGAAGCGGATGGTAAGATCACGGCAACGTACAGTCGCGATCTGCTGGGTATCACCAAAGCATCTCTGGCGACCGAGTCCTTCATTTCTGCGGCATCGTTCCAGGAAACCACTCGCGTACTGACCGAAGCTGCTGTCGCAGGTAAACGTGATGAACTGCGTGGTCTGAAAGAGAACGTCATCGTGGGTCGTCTGATCCCAGCGGGTACGGGTTATGCGTACCATCAGGATCGTATGCGCCGCCGTCAGGCAGGCGAAGCACCTGTCGTGCCTCAAGTGAGTGCCGATGAAGCTTCTGCTAACCTGGCCGAACTGCTGAATGCAGGCTTTGGTAGCAGCGACGACGAGTAAGTCTCTTTACGCTGCACTACCATGCGGTAAATAACAAAAACCCCGACTATCATGGTCGGGGTTTTTTTATGGTTGATTCCCTGCGGATGACCCGTCGTAAACGACGTAAGCATGTCTTCCTGAAATTTTTTATAGCGCACATCCCTGTGCGCTACCTAAAGGCCGTCGCAAGCGACGTTAAAAATTGATGGAAGGCGTCCTGCCTTCCACCCTGTAGGCCAACGCGATGCGTTGTTATAAAACGCTCCCGGCGTTTTATATCATCCTGAAATTTTTTGTTGTACAGTAGTGTAAAGTAAATAGAACGGAACCAGCATGGACACCTCAACTACGCCAACCCTTTCACAGCCTGGCGGCTCATTACCTCATCAGGATGATTCACTTTCCTCTGATAAAACCCTACAAACACAGTCTGAAAGCCATTCTCAGCACCGAGCAAAGCGCGCAGCCTGGGGCAGTTTTGTGGGTGCCGTTGTTGATTGGTACGATTTTTTGCTGTACGGAATTGTTGCCGCCCTTGTATTTAATACCGAATTTTTTCCGCAGGTCAGTCCGACGATGGGGACGCTGGCGGCATTTGGTACGTTCGGCGTTGGTTTCCTGTTCCGCCCGTTAGGCGGAATGGTGTTTGGTCATTTCGGCGACAAGTTGGGTCGCAAACGGATGTTGATGATTACGGTCTGGATGATGGGTATTTCCACTGCGCTGATTGGACTGTTACCGTCGTTTGATTCTATTGGCTGGTGGGCTCCGGTACTGTTGGTCACGCTGCGGGCAATTCAAGGGTTCGCGGTCGGTGGCGAATGGGGCGGGGCGGCACTGTTGGCGGTAGAAAATGCGCCGAAGAAGAAGAAAGCTTTTTATAGCAGTGGCGTGCAGGTTGGCTTTGGTGTCGGACTATTACTGGCAACGGGATCGGTGTCGGTGGTCAGCAATGTGACCACCAATGAGGAATTTACCACTTGGGGCTGGCGTCTGCCTTTCTTGTTCAGTTTGATTCTGGTTGCTATTGCCTGGTGGGTGCGCAACGGGATGGATGAGTCTCAGGAGTTTGAGGCGAATAAAACCTTGGGAGAAAGAGCAAACAAGCTGCGTTCGTTCCCGATTATGGAAGCACTACGCCAGCATCCGAAAGCCTTTCTACTGATTATTGCGTTACGGCTTGGTGAACTGTTGACGATGTATATCGTCACGGCATTTGCACTCAATTACTCCACCACCCATCTTGGGCTATCGCGGGATATCTTTCTGAATATCGGGCTGCTGGTGGGGGCGATCAGCTGCGTGTCTATTCCTTTCTTTGCTTATCTGGCGGATAGCTTTGGCCGTCGTCGCATTTATGTGACTGGTGCGTTGATTGGTGCCGTGAGTGCGGTGCCATTCTTTATGGCGCTGGAAAGTCACAACACGCTGCTGATTCTGTTCTTTGCTATCATGCTGGCGAATGCTGCTCACGATATGATCGTTAGCGTACAGCAGCCGATGTTTACCGAGTTATTTGGTACGGCGTATCGCTATAGTGGGGCTGGCGTGGGTTATCAGGTTGCCAGCGTGGTCGGCGGCGGGTTTACACCTTTTATCGCCGTTCTGCTGGTGCAGTTTATGGATGGCTCATGGCACGCGGTGGCGGCCTATCTTGCCATTGGCTGCTTACTGTCAGCCGTTGTCGGGATGCGGATGAAAGCACCCGCAGACAATACGGTACCTCACTAACCTCTTTATCTTGCCGATACAGATGCACTATCTGTATCGGCGATATCTCTACTTTTTTGTTGTTATGTTATCTGAACCGATCGAGATCGCTTCGTTTCAGCCCGATGTCTTTTAGCCCCTCATCGCTCATATCCCGCAGTATCTTCAGCGTTTGCACCCTTACTCGCCAGGCTTTCCACAGGCGGTACGGTAAAATAAGCATGAGCCAGAACGGTGACTCGCGGAACGGTTTTTGTGATCGATTCTCATGAAATTCCATATTTTCCCCCTCGCCAGTGAATGAACGCTATGATGAGGCGAAAGGTATTTTCAATACAGATGCAAGAAATCCATTTTTTTAGCATACAGATTGTGTGATATTGCATCTGAATGGTGATTTTTATTTGAATCTGTACTGGTTACTATGATGAATCATGATGGAGAGCGATACTGATGACGCGTTATCAACACCTTGCCGGGCTGTTAGAGCAGCGGATTGAACAAGGGTTATATCAAAGCGGGGAACGTCTGCCTTCCGTTCGGGCACTCAGTACAGAACATGGTGTGAGCATCAGTACCGTACAGCAGGCCTATCATCTGCTGGAAACCCGACAGCTGATTATGCCGCAGCCGCGTTCGGGATATTTTGTCACGCCGCGTAAGGCAACGCCGCCTGTACCTGCGCTGACGCGTCCTGCTCAGCGCCCAGTTGAGATCACACAGTGGGAATCGGTACTGGAACTGGTGAACGTGCGTTTGGAAACCAATGTGCTGAAGTTTGGTAGTGGAATGCCTGATGTGAGCCAGCCTACCATCAAGCCGCTGTGGAAAGAGATGGGTCGCCTTTGCCAATATCAGGATGCCCGGGTTTTACAATATGACAGCGTATATGGCGTGCCCGCGCTGCGTGAACAGATCGCTCGTCTTACCGTCGATTGCGGCTGCCAACTGACGCAAGATGATATTGTGGTCACGACTGGATGTCAGGAAGCCTTGTTTGTTGCCGTTCGCGCGGTTTGCCAGCCCGGAGACATCGTTGCTGTCGAGTCACCTGCTTTTCCGGGTACGATGCAGATCCTTCGTGGGCTGGATATCAAAGCGATCGAGATCCCAACCGATTCAGTGACGGGGATCAGTCTTGAAGCGTTAAGACTGGCGTTGGATCAGTGGCCAATCAAAGCCGTGCTTCTGGTGCCGAGCTGTAACAATCCGCTTGGCTTCATCATGCCTGACGCCCGCAAGCAATCGCTGGTGACGCTGGCGCAGCACTTTGATGTCGCCATTATTGAAGATGATGCCTATGGTGAATTGGCCTATGAATACCCGCGTCCCCGCGCCATAAAGTCGTTTGATGAAGATGGACGCGTATTGTTGTGCAGCTCATTTTCAAAGAATCTGGCACCCGGTTTGCGCGTGGGTTGGATCGCCCCGGGGCGCTATCTGGAGCGGGTGATTCATACAAAGTACATCAGCACGGGATCGACGGTGGTACAGCCTCAGCTTGCCGTGGCAGAATTTATTCGTCAGGGACACTATCAGCCTCACTTACGTCGGATGCGCGCCCAATACAAAGCTAATCTGAGTACGTTTACCTGCTGGGTGCGCGAGTATTTTCCGTCCAATATTTGTGTCAGTCGTCCGCAGGGAGGATTCCTGATGTGGATTGAGCTGCCTGAATATTTTGATTCACTCAAGCTCACTCGTGAGGTCAGAAAAGCGGGCATACAGATCGCCGCCGGTTCGCTATTTTCCGCTTCAGGGAAATACCGCAATTGTATTCGACTTAATTATGCCAATCGCTTTACGGAAGAGATGAGGGAAGGGCTGCGCATTGTGGGTAGTGAAATCGCGAAGATGATGCACACTTTTCCTGACCAGAACGTAACCTGATTATTGTTAAGGAAGGGCCGATACGGGTAAGGATAAGCCCCGTATCGGCGGGTTGATGTGCAGAACCGATAAGTGGTAAACGGCTCCGGTCAACAGGCTTAGTAATAACGCTCAGGCTTGCCAACGACGCTACTGTATTCTTTACCGAAAGCCGTGACGATAGGCCGGATTTCATGTTGCGAAGCGCGATCCTGAGAATGTTGCCTTCCATGTAATTCTCATTTCGGCCTGCGAACCGCCTCCCAAATCATACGTATCGCTGTCTTATCTGTTCAGTAACTATCTGCCCAAATAACCGTCCCAGTCTTTCCAGACCGGCTGGAGGCCTGCGCGTACGATGGCCTGCGCGACGTCTTCAGGACGCCGTGAATCATGCGGCGAGAACTGTTCCAGTTCGGGGTGATTGTCGGCGTAGCCACCCGGCTGGGTTTTGGAAAATGCGCTGACATTGTTAATCGCAATGGGAATGGCATGATCGCGGAAGAAAGGCGACTCACGCGTGGATAGCGACAGCTCAATATCTGGCGACAGCAATCGGAATGCGCAAATCACCTGCATGAGCTGTGCTTCATCCATTAACGACGCTGGTTCAATGCCGCCTGCACAAGGGCGCAGGCGAGGGAACGAGATAGAATACCGGCTCTGCCAATAGCTCTGCTGTAAGTGCAGCAGGTGTTCCGCCACCATGTAGCAGTCGGTGCGCCAGCTATTGGACAGGCCGATTAAGGCACCTAGCCCGATCTTGTCGATCCCCGCACGACCAAGCCGATCCGGTGTGGCAAGCCGCCAGTGGAAATCCTGCTTTTGTCCTTTTAGATGGTGCAACTGGTAGGTCGCCGGATGATAGGTTTCCTGATAGACCATCACACCATCCAGCCCCAGCGTTTTCAACTCGGCGTACTCCTCCTGCGACAGTGGTTGGACTTCGATCATCAACGAACTGAAGAGTGGCCGAATCAGTGGAAAGACGCGACGAAAATAATCCATCCCCACCTTGCGTTGGTGTTCGCCGGTCACGAGCAGCAGGTGCTCAAATCCGAGTTCCTTGATAGCGGCGCATTCACGTAAGATTTCTGCCTCATCCAGCGTTTTACGCTTGATGTGGTTGCTCATCGAAAAGCCGCAGTAGGTGCAGTCGTTTGAACACAGGTTGGACAAATACAGCGGGACGTAGAAACTCACCGTATTGCCGAAACGCTGTCGGGTGAGCTGCTGCGCCCGCTGGGCTAGCGGTTCCAGATAGGCGTTGGCGGCCGGTGAAATGAGCGCCATAAAATCGTCACGCGTCAGGTGTGGGGCAGTGAGCGCCCGTTCAACATCCTGTGCGGTTTTGCCGTTGATGCGTAGCGTCAGGTCATCCCAGTCGAGCTGTTCCCAGACGGTTTGAAAGTCGATGCTCATTTTGCCGCACCTTCCGCTTGCCGATCTTCCATTTGTCGATGTAGAAAACCGGTGAGCGGGCTGGTGGCGCTGGCGACGAACTGCTTACTTCCCAGACCGGCCTGACGCGCAAGGCCACCAGCATCGACTGCTAACCGGAAGGCGCGCGCCATCGCCACAGGGTCGCGGGCAACGGCAATTGCTGTATTGACCAGCACGCCATCGGCTCCCATTTCCAGGGCGTCGGCTGCCTGGCTTGGGGCACCAATCCCTGCATCGACAATCACTGGAACACGCGCCTGTTCGATGATGATGCGAAGAAAATCACGTGTTTGCAGCCCCTGATTGGAGCCAATCGGCGCGCCGAGAGGCATCACTGCCGCGCAGCCGACCTCTTCCAGACGCTTGCACAGTACCGGATCGGCCCCACAGTAGGGCAGCACCGTGAACCCTTCTTTGACCAACTGTTCCGCAGCCTTCAGCGTTTCGATAGGGTCGGGCAGCAGATATTTCACATCGGGGTGAATTTCCAGCTTCAGCCAGCGGGTGCCTAGCGCTTCACGTGCCAGTCGGGCAGCAAAAATAGCTTCGTCAGCGGTTTTGGCGCCCGACGTATTTGGCAGCAGCTTAATACCGAGCTGGCGTAGCGGGGCGAGAATAGCGTCGTTTCCGCCGTTTAGGTCAACGCGTTTCATCGCCATGGTAACTAACTGGGAGCCGGAAGCCTCAAGTGCCGCCAGCATCAGTTCTGGCGTGGCGAATTTCCCGGTTCCGGTCAGCAATCGTGAAGTGAATATCGTATCGGCAATGTGCAGCATGTCATCCTCCCGCGATGGCTTGAAAAAGCAAAATATCATCACCGTCCTGCACCTGATGCTGTGACCAGGTAGCATGCGGGATAATGGTCTGATTGATAGCCAGCGCCGTGCCAGGCTGGAGCCGGTTTATCTGGTTCAGCAGCGCCTCAACCGTGATGGCCTCTGGGAATTCAAAGGACTCATCATTCAGCGTGATTCTCATGCTGCTCCCCCGCATACCGGGCAATGAGGCGCACGTGTGAGCTGGAGCGTGTTCCAGCTCTGCTGTTTGCCATTGAACATTCTCAGCTTGCCATCCAGCGCAGACGGCATACCGGCCAGCAGCTTTATCGCTTCCAGCGCCTGAAGCGTGCCAATTACGCCGACCACCGGCCCCAGCACGCCTGCGGTACGGCAGTTGCGTTGTGGTTCGGTTGTATCGGGATACAGGCAGGCGTAGCAGCCAGCGTGATAAGGCGGCGTGAAGACAGCGAGCTGACCGCTGAAACCGACGGCGCTCCCGCTGATGAGTGGCTTGCCTGCACGAAAGCAGGCGGTGTTAACCGCGTGGCGAGTGGCCATGTTGTCGCTGCAATCCAGCACTAAATCGACGCGGCTAACGGCGCTGTGTAACGCCTCACCGCTGAGCCTTTCGGTAATCGCAATCGCTTCTGAATGTGAATTTAACGCCTGTAACTGACGTTGTGCCAACACCGCTTTGGGTTTGTCGGTATCGCTGGTGCGATACAGAATCTGGCGTTGCAGGTTGCTGATGTGCAGTGCGTCATCGTCGGCAAGCAGCAGCGTGCCAATCCCTGCGGCCGCCAGATAGAGCGACGCGGGAGCACCCAGCCCACCGAGACCCACCAGCAGAACGCGGGCGGCTTTGAGCTTCTCCTGACCGTCTGGGCCAATATCTTCCAGCATCAACTGACGGCTGTAGCGCATGAACTCGCTATCGCTCAGTCCGGCAGACGTTGGATGGGGATGCGTTACCATGTTATGCCTCCCGTCCTTCAATCATCCTGAGCAGCGTTGCGGTTGCTTGCCGCCAGTCTGCTGCCTGCGTAATGGCGCTGACGACGGCAATACTGCCGACGCCCGTTTTCAGCACCGCAGGCACTTTGTCGATGCTGATGCCGCCAATCGCCACGGTGGGAAAACGGCCTTGCAGATCGGCGATGTGTCGGCTCAGTTCGGCCAGCCCCTGCGGTGCCGATGGCATGTCTTTGGTTTGCGTAGGGAAAATATGCCCCAGCGCGATGTAGGACGGGTTTATCGCCACCGCGCGTGCCAGTTCACGATCGTCGTGTGTGGAGACGCCTAAGCGCAGGCCTGCTTGTTTAATCGCGACCAGATCGGCGGTATCCAGATCTTCCTGGCCTAGATGTACGCCGTACGCTTGATGTTTTACGGCCAATTTCCAATAGTCGTTGATGAAGAGCTGCGCCTGATAGTGCCGACCCAATGCGATCGCTTGGATCACATCGGCTTCGGCCTGTTCATCAGACCGATCTTTGATTCTTAGCTGGATCGTTTTCGCCCCTACACTGAGCAGGCGTTCAATCCATTCCACGCTATCGACAACGGGATAGAGCCCCAGCCGCTGTGCCGTTGGGGCAAAAGGCGTTGAGTCCGTCATTGGTTTTCCTCGGCTGGCAGGCTGGTGGCGCTGTGATAAAGCTCGCTGCCGCGAGAACGGAATTCCTGTGACATCTGCGCCATGCCAACTTCAATCGGTTTGGCTTCTGCTTCCTGTTTCGCGGCGTAATCGCGCACTTCCTGTGAGATTTTCATCGAGCAGAATTTAGGGCCGCACATGGAACAGAAGTGGGCGACTTTGCCAGATTCCTGCGGCAGCGTTTCATCGTGGTAGGCGCGTGCCGTTTGCGGATCGAGAGCCAGATTGAACTGATCTTCCCAGCGGAATTCGAAGCGCGCTTTCGACATAGCGTTGTCACGGATCTGCGCACCGGGATGACCTTTCGCCAGATCGGCGGCGTGCGCGGCGATCTTGTAGGTAATCAGCCCTTGTTTGACGTCTTCTTTGTTCGGCAAGCCAAGATGCTCTTTCGGCGTCACGTAGCAGAGCATCGCGCAGCCGAACCAGCCGATCATGGCAGCACCGATGCCGGAGGTGAAGTGATCGTAGCCTGGTGCGATATCGGTGGTTAATGGGCCGAGCGTATAGAACGGTGCTTCATGGCAGTGCTCCAGCTCTTCGGTCATGTTGCGGCGGATCATCTGCATCGGAACGTGGCCGGGGCCTTCGATCATCACCTGTACGTCATATTCCCAAGCAATCTTAGTCAGCTCGCCTAACGTATGCAGCTCGGCAAATTGCGCCTCGTCGTTGGCATCTTGAATCGAGCCGGGGCGTAAGCCGTCACCCAGTGACAGCGCGACGTCATAAGCGGCACAAATTTCACAGATTTCACGGAAGTGTTCGTACAGGAAACTCTCTTTGTGATGCGACAGGCACCACTTTGCCATAATGGAACCGCCGCGTGAGACGATGCCGGTCAGGCGTTTGGCGGTCATCGGCACGTAGCGCAGCAGGACACCCGCGTGGATGGTGAAATAGTCCACGCCCTGTTCCGCCTGTTCCAGCAGCGTATCGCGAAACATTTCCCAGTTCAGATTTTCCGCCACGCCGTTCACTTTTTCCAGCGCCTGATAGATCGGTACGGTTCCGATGGGGACGGGGCTGTTGCGCAGAATCCACTCGCGGGTTTCGTGAATATAGCGGCCGGTTGATAGATCCATCACCGTATCCGCGCCCCAACGGGTAGACCAGACCAGCTTTTCCACCTCTTCTTCGATGGAGGAGGTCACGGCGGAGTTGCCGATATTGGCGTTAACCTTCACCAGAAAATTGCGACCGATAATCATCGGCTCTGATTCTGGGTGGTTGATGTTGGAAGGGATAATGGCGCGACCGGCGGCCACTTCCTGACGGACAAATTCCGGCGTGATGTTCTCCGGCAGGAGAGCGCCGAAACTTTGCCCCGGATGCTGCTGGCGCAGTACGTCGGTGCGAATGCGTTCGCGTCCCATATTTTCGCGAATGGCGATAAATTCCATTTCCGGGGTAATGATCCCCTGTCGCGCATAGTGGAGTTGGGTGACGCGTTTACCTGCTTTGGCACGCAGCGGTCGTGGCAAATGCTCAAAACGCAGATGATCCAGACCGGCATCCGCTAGGCGCTGCTGGGTGAAATCGGAGCTGACGCCAGATAGCGCCTCGGTGTCGTGACGTTCTGCAATCCAGCTGGCGCGCAGCTTCGCTAGCCCAACGCGGACATCGGGTTGCGCGTCAGGGTCGCCATACGGCCCTGACGTATCGTAAACCGGGATCGGCTCATTGGGCTCGTATTGGGGATTGTCTTTGCTGCCGCCGAGTAGCGTCGGGCTGAGCTGAATTTCACGCATCGGTACGGCGATGTCGTCGCGCGAGCCTGCAAGGTAAATGCGTTTGGAATTGGGAAAGGCGGTTCCCTGTAAGGTTTCAATAAACTGTTGGGCGGCGGCGCGTTGTTCACGGCGGCCTGATTTGGACAGCACTGGTTCTGTAGACATAGCAAGTTCCTGTAAGACGTAAAGGGAAGATTGCTTGTCTGGAGCCGGAGGGAGTAATAATGATATCGAGTTTTAGCGTGGGTATGTGCAAATACGCAGCCTTGGGCTCAATCTCAATGAGGTGCATTACTCTTGTTCCCTTCGCAGGTATTAACCCGATCAGGTTCCGCGGATCCCGAATTAACGGTCTCAGCCTGTGCGCTCATAGGTTTCGTAAAACGATTGATTTCGTAAAACAAAACACGAGCACGCTAGGCACTCCGACAAGATTTGCCCGTCTGTTAAACGGGTCAATAAAACCCCTACACTGTATGACGGCAAAACGCGGATGTCAAAGCGTGCCGCTTTTGCCTGTACAGCGCGTGGTGATGTTCTTAAATAACGTCAAATGACGGTTAGTTGTCGTAAACCTGCCTGATCATGTTGTCTTCTAACGTAAAACGCTCTTCTAATGCTTCACCGACGCTGGAAAGTGCCTGCTGGAATTCGATGCAGTTATCATGGTCGATGGCGGCTGCCAGATGGCTATCGTAAAACGTCATGATTTGCTGCGTATTGTTTTGCAGGGCGAGGTCGAGCTGGGTGGAAAGCGCCAATACTTGTTCGCTGTGGGTCGCTGCTTCATGCAGCATTTTTTCGTATAAATGAAAGTGGCCAGTAGAAAGATAGTCCACCAGATTCTGGCAAAAATTATCCAATGCCTCTTCATCCAAAAGAGAAAGCGCTTCCTTGTTCGGCTTGATGCCGACCAGATGATAGTAAGCCACCAGAAGCTGCTTACGCGCTTGTAGCCATTGGTCGATTAACGCATTATTGCCACCAACGTATTCAGTCAGACTTTGTAGCTGGTTTAGCATTGTTGACTCCGTGAACGGTAAGAAATAACTGAAATCCCAGTTATAAAACTTATGTAATCACTCTGAATGTAAAATGCCAGTGAAGTGGCAGTGGAGCAATAAAAAGATATGGAACAGACGCTAAAAGGTGATGAAACCGGCTGGTGGATAGTTAGCGATGCGATACAAATCTGGCTACCCCAAGGAGAATTACCGCGCGGAACGGCGACGGCGTGGTCGTTGCAGGGGAAAGTGGCTCGTCAAATCGGTGAATGGCAAGGGCAGCCTGCCTGGCTGGTTTGCCAAGGGCGGGATACGGGCATGGCATCCGTTCGCCAACTGCTCGATCAAGACGCGGGCTTATTCCAACTGGCGGGGCGAGGCGTACAGCTGGCTGAATTCTATCGCTCCCATCGCTTTTGTGGTTACTGCGGCCATGAAATGGTGCGGAGCAAGACGGAACTGGCGTGCTTATGTCACCACTGCAAGGAACGTTATTATCCGCAGATCGCGCCCTGCATCATCGTCGCAATTCGGCGTGGCAAGGAGATTTTGCTGGCGCAGCACAACCGACATCGTGGAAACATGTATACCGTGCTGGCGGGGTTTGTGGAAGTGGGCGAAACGCTGGAACAGACTGTCGTACGTGAGGTAATGGAAGAAAGCTGCATTCAGATAAAAAACCTGCGTTACGTGAGTTCGCAGCCTTGGCCATTCCCTCATTCGCTGATGATGGCGTTTACAGCGGATTATGCGGGTGGAGAAATCAAGCACGATCCGAAAGAGTTGCGTGACGCGGGCTGGTTCCGCTATGACCAACTTCCGCAGTTGCCTCCGCTGGGCACCGTGGCACGTCGACTTATCGAAGATACGGTGGTGTTGTGCCGTGCTTATCACGAGAACGAAGGCTGACGTGGTACTATTTGCGCTATTAATGTATTGGTTTCATAACACGTTCGTTTTATAACGCATCCGCTTCATCACATCTATCTGGTGTAGAACCGCCGTGAGGCCGAAAGGAAGAGAACATGACCGACCTGAAAAACGATCGCTATTTGCGGGCGTTATTGCGCCAACCTGTTGATGTCACCCCAGTGTGGATGATGCGTCAGGCGGGGCGTTATCTACCAGAATATAAGGCAACGCGTGCGCAGGCGGGTGATTTTATGTCACTGTGCAAAAATGCAGAGCTGGCGTGTGAAGTCACGTTACAACCTTTACGGCGCTATGCGCTGGATGCGGCGATCCTGTTCTCTGATATCCTGACTATCCCTGATGCCATGGGCTTAGGACTTTATTTTGAAGCCGGGGAAGGCCCACGCTTCCACTCTCCCATCACCTCTCATGCCGATGTCGTTAAACTGCCTGTTCCCGATCCAGAACAGGAACTCGGTTATGTGATGAACGCGGTGCGAACGATCCGTAAAAATCTCGCCGGTGCAGTGCCGCTTATCGGTTTCTCGGGCAGCCCGTGGACGCTGGCGACCTATATGGTGGAAGGCGGTAGCAGCAAAGCGTTTACCGTCATCAAGAAAATGATGTTCGCCGAGCCTAAAACGCTGCATCTGTTGCTGGATAAGCTGGCAGATAGCGTCATTCTTTATCTCAACGCGCAAATTCGTGCTGGTGCGCAGGCCGTGATGGTATTCGATACCTGGGGTGGCGCGCTGAGTGGACGCGACTACAAAGAGTTCTCCCTGCGTTACATGCATAAGATTGTTGATGGTTTACTGCGTGAGAATGAAGGTCGCCGTGTGCCAGTGACGCTCTTCACCAAGGGCGGAGGGCAGTGGCTAGAGGCGATGGCTGAAACAGGTTGTGATGCGCTGGGGCTGGACTGGACGAGTGACATTGCTGATGCACGCCGTCGTGTAGGCGATAAAGTCGCGCTACAGGGAAATATGGACCCCTCAATGTTATATGCCGATCCGGCACGGATCGAACAGGAAGTGGCATCGATCCTCTCTGGGTTTGGACAAGGTAACGGACATGTTTTCAATCTGGGCCATGGTATCCATCAAGACGTGCCGCCAGAGCATGCGGGCGTTTTTGTTGAGGCGGTACATCGGTTATCTCGCCCTTATCACGCATGATTCACGGGAGGTGGTGTGATTGATACACAAAAGTTGCGGGCCGAACAGTTGGCTCGCGCTTCTGATGTGATTCGGCACGACGATTTACCTTTTGAGCAGCCCGCGTTTATCGCGGGTGCAGATGTTGGTTTTGAGCAAGAAGGTTCGGTAACTCGCGCCGCCATTGCGGTAATGCGTTATCCTTCGTTGGAGCTGGTAGAATATAAGATTGCGCGTATCAGTACGACGATGCCCTATATCCCCGGTTTTCTTTCGTTTCGTGAATGCCCAGGGCTGCTTGCCGCGTGGGCGTTGCTTGAACAGAAACCGGATCTGCTGTTTGTTGATGGGCATGGGATTTCCCACCCGCGTCGTCTCGGCGTTGCCAGCCATTTTGGCCTGCTTGTTGACGTTCCCACGATTGGCGTAGCGAAAAGTCGGCTTTGTGGCCGGTTTGAGCCGCTGGCGGAGGGCGTCGGTAGCCAACAGCCGTTACTGGATAAGGGCGAGCAAATTGGTTGGGTATGGCGCAGCAAAGCGCGCTGTAATCCACTGTTTGTGGCAACAGGGCATCGGGTCAGTCAGGATAGTGCATTGCACTGGGTACAATGTTGTATGCGCGGCTACCGTTTACCGGAGCCGACCCGTTGGGCTGATGCTGTCGCATCGAATCGTCCCGCATTTGTGCGTTGGCAGCGGCTGCAAGCGGCTAGCGTATTGTCGTAAAACTTTAGGAATTCAGGCATAGGGCGTCACTGTGATTTCAGGTACACTGCCGTCCGTCGCCGTTAATGAGCATAAAAATGTTACGTAACCCCATTCATTTACGTCTGGAAAAGCTGGCGAGCTGGCAACATGTCACTTTCATGGCATGTCTTTGTGAACGTATGTATCCAAATTACCACGAGTTTTGTCGTCAAACAGAATTCGGAGACGCGATGGTTTACCGCCGCATTCTCGATTTGGTATGGGAAACATTGGTTGTTAAAGATGCGAAGGTTAACTTCGATAACCAGTTGGAAAAGCTGGAAGAAGCGGTTCCCACCGCGGAGGATTACGATCTTTACGGCGTTTATCCGGCTATCGATGCCTGTATCGCACTGGGCGAACTGATTCATTCGCGTTTAAGCGGTGAAACGCTGGAACATGCGATAGCCATCAGTGAAGCGTCTATCCGTACGGTTGCTATGTTGGAAATGACGCAGGCCGGCAAAGAAATGACGGACGATGAGCTAAAAGTTTTGCCTGCGATTGAAGAAGAATGGGACATCCAATGGGAGATTTTTCGCCTGTTGGCGGCCTGTGAAGAACGCGATATTGAGCTGATCAAAGGGCTCCGTTCCGATCTGCGCGAGGCCGGAAGTAGTAACATCGGGATAAATTTGCATCAATAACGCGATAAAACGTGATTTAAGGCCTGAAATGGCCTGTCTTAAGGCTTCACATTCGCACCCTGTCTGGTCTACATTTGGGGGGCGTAAAAAAAGTGGCTGTCGGTGCGTGTATGCAGGAGAGTGCTACTACACCCTAAAATGGGAAAGGGCATATCCGTCGCACTCGATGCTTAGCAAGCGATAAACACACTGTAAGGATAACTTATGAATAAGACTCAACTGATTGATGTAATTGCGGACAAAGCTGATCTGTCAAAAGCACAGGCTAAAGCAGCTCTGGAATCAACTTTGGCGGCAATTACCGAGTCTCTGAAAGAAGGTGATGCAGTACAATTAGTTGGTTTTGGTACGTTTAAAGTCAACCATCGTAATGAGCGCACTGGCCGCAACCCACAAACCGGTAAAGAAATCAAAATTGCTGCTGCCAACGTGCCAGCGTTTGTTTCTGGCAAGGCTCTGAAAGACGCTGTTAAATAAGCTCATGCCGGTTAAAAGTTTAAGCAGAGGGGCGGTTTCGCCCCTTTTGCTTTTACGCCGTTTATGTGGCGCAGGCCTCGTACTTACCGCTGTGGTGGCCTGCAGTAACCGCGCCGCACCGCCGGAAGAGTTCTCCAGCGGTTACGTTGCCGATCGCGGTATTGTGCGTATCTGGCGTAAGGATGACGCGCAGAATACGACGGCGCTGACTACCGTGTATAACCCGCTTCAGGGCAATGCTCTGGTAGTGACCCGCTATACGTTCCAGCAGGATAAGCTACGCGAGATTCAGCGTAATCAACTCGGGACGCAAAAAGAAGATATGCGCTTACGCTTTGCTGAAGATGGAACTGTCAGCTTTATGCAGCGGCAACTTGCCGAAAGGCGTGAATCAGTTTCCGATGATGATGTTGCGCTCTACCAGTTCGATGCTAAGCGCATGCTGGAGTTGAGCGATGTCCTGCGTGCAGGCAAAGTGATGCTAAAGCAAGGGAAATGGCTGGAAGGGCAGGTTCAGTCCTGTGATGGCACTGTGGTACGCCCTGACTTTGACAACGATTCGCGTGAATGGATTGCGCAGCAAAAATCTCATGCCACGCGTCCGCTCAATGTAGCGTGGTTGGAAGCACCAGAAGGAACGCAACTACTGCTGGTGGTGGAGGATGATGTCTGCCAATGGCAGCCTAAATAGCTATACCCGTCATACTTCAAGTTGCATGTGCGTTGGCTGCGTTCACTCACCCGAATCACTTACTTGAGTAAGCTCATCGGGATTCCCTCTCTCGCCGCCTTCCTGAAACTCGAATTATTTAGGGTATATAAAACTGACTATAAAAAACCCGGATTTCTCCGGGCTTCAGTATTTATCCGATAATCGTTATCGGATCATCGTTTACTCGCGCTCAATGGCACGGTAGCCGATGTCTTTGCGACAGAATACGCCTTGCCACTGAATACCTGCGGCTATTTCATAAGCACGTTGTTGCGCTTCTGCAACGGTATTACCCAATGCAGTGACGCACAGTACTCGCCCGCCGTTGGTAACGACATTAATACCATTCAGTTTGGTACCAGCATGGAAGACTTTGCCATCTTCAGCATCCTGCTGCGGTAAACCAGAAATCACATCGCCTGTATTGTAGTCAGCCGGGTAACCCCCTGCGGCCAATACCACCCCCAGAGACGGACGCTCATCCCAGACTGAATCTTTCTGATCCAATGTGCCGTCACAGGCTGCCAGACACAGTTCCACCAAATCGGAGCGCAGGCGCAGCATGATTGGCTGTGTTTCTGGATCGCCAAAGCGACAGTTGAATTCGATCACTTTTGGTTGACCATCGGCAGAAATCATCAGGCCGGCATACAAGAAACCCACATAGGTATTTCCCTCAGCGGCCATGCCGTTCACGGTCGGCCAAATCACCTGATCCATTACACGCTGGTGGATCTCATCGGTCACGACGGGGGCTGGTGAATAAGCGCCCATTCCACCGGTATTCGGGCCCGTATCTTTATCCCCAACGCGTTTATGATCCTGACTGGTTGCCATCGGCAGCACGTTCTTGCCGTCCACCATAACGATGAAGCTGGCTTCTTCACCATCAAGGAACTCTTCCACCACGATACGGTGCCCAGCATCGCCGAATGCATTACCTGCCAGCATATCCTGAACGGCGTTTTCCGCTTCCTGCAACGTCATTGCGACAATCACGCCTTTGCCCGCAGCTAATCCGTCTGCCTTGATGACGATAGGTGCACCTTTGCTGCGTACATAGGCCAGTGCCGGTTCCACTTCGGTGAAGTTCTGGTATTCCGCTGATGGGATGTTATGGCGTGCCAGAAAATCTTTAGTAAAAGCTTTCGAGCCTTCTAGCTGTGCTGCACCTTGCGTTGGGCCAAAGATTTTTAGGCCTGCACTCTGGAACGCATCCACAACACCGATAACTAATGGTGTTTCTGGACCAACGATAGTTAAATCGATGTGGTTTTCCTGTGCAAAGGCGACTAATGCTGGAATATCGGTTGCGGCGATATCAACGTTGGTCAGTGCTGGTTCAAGTGCAGTGCCTGCGTTTCCTGGAGCAACATAAACCTGTTTCGCCAGCGGTGACTGTGCCGCTTTCCAGGCCAGCGCGTGTTCGCGCCCACCATTACCAATTACTAAAATATTCATTTCGGTCAGCTCCAGAATTAATGGCGGAAGTGGCGCATGTCGGTAAAGATCATCGCAATCCCGTGCTCGTTGGCAGCAGCGATGACTTCATCATCACGAATAGACCCGCCCGGTTGGATTACGCAGGTAATGCCAACGGCTGCGGCGGCATCAATACCATCACGGAATGGGAAGAACGCATCAGAGGCCATAGCAGAACCTTTTACTTCTAGCCCTTCATCGCCCGCTTTGATTCCGGCAATTTTCGCTGAGTAAACGCGGCTCATCTGACCGGCACCTATCCCGATGGTCATGTTGTCGCGTGCGTATACAATTGCATTAGATTTAACGAATTTAGCCACTTTCCAGCAGAAAAGGGCATCGCGTAACTCCTGTTCGCTTGGCTGGCGCTCGGTCACGATACGCAGCTGAGATGCATCGACCATACCCAGATCGCGATCCTGTACCAGCAAACCACCGTTGACGCGTTTGAAATCCAGAGCCGGAACGCGTTGCTGCCAGCTACCGCTGGTCAGGACGCGTACGTTTTGTTTGGCTGCGGTAACCTTCAGTGCGGCATCGCTGGCAGATGGCGCAATAATGACTTCGACAAACTGACGGCTGATGATGGCCTGTGCCGTTTCTTCATCTAGTTCGCGGTTGAAGGCGATAATGCCGCCGAATGCAGATGTCGGGTCGGTTTTATAGGCGCGTTCGTAGGCATCAAGAATTGAACCGCCAATTGCTACGCCACATGGGTTCGCGTGTTTAACGATAACGCAGGCTGGTTCGGCAAATTCCTTCACACACTCCAGCGCAGCATCAGTATCGGCGATGTTGTTATAAGACAGCGCCTTGCCTTGTAGCTGTATAGAAGTGGCGACCGAGGCCTCATGAATATTCTCTTCTATATAGAAGGCTGCTTGCTGATGACTATTCTCACCGTAGCGCATGTCCTGCTTTTTGATGTAGTTCAGGTTCAGCGTGCGTGGGAAGTGGCCCGATGGTTTATCGGTTTCACCGTGGTAAGGCGGAACCAGTGCGCCAAAGTAGTTGGCAATCATACTGTCGTAAGCGGCGGTGTGTTCGAAGGCTTTAATCGCTAAATCGAAACGGGTTTCGTAGGTCAATGAGCCTTCGTTGGCGTCGATTTCATTAATGATAGCGCTGTAATCGCTGCTCTTGACCACGATAGCCACATCTTTATGGTTCTTGGCGGCGGAGCGGACCATCGTCGGGCCGCCGATATCGATGTTCTCAACGGCATCTTCTAATGTGCAGTTCTCACGGGCGACGGTCTGAGCGAACGGATACAGATTCACAACGACGATATCAATCGGCTTGATGTCGTGCTGCGCCATGATCGCATCATCCCGATCGCGTCGTCCCAGAATGCCACCATGCACTTTCGGGTGCAGGGTCTTTACTCGCCCATCCATCATTTCCGGGAAACCGGTGTAGTCGGAGACTTCTGTCACGGCTAAGCCAGCATCAGCCAGCAAACGGGCGGTTCCACCAGTAGAAAGGAGCTCAACGCCACGATGGGACAGAGCTTGAGCAAATTCGACAATACCTGCTTTGTCAGAAACGCTGAGCAGAGCGCGGCGAATTGGACGACGTTGTTGCATGATGATGTTATCCCCTGGATTTGGGTAGTCAGTAAAGAACGGTATGTGAATATCGTCTTTGTTAGAGCAATGATTGCGGAATAAAGAGAAATATTCAGTTAGCGTTCGCCAAAACACGACGATTTTGAACGCGGTGAATTGTAGCGAAAACGTTTGCGTGATGCTCGTCAATTTTTGAGTTGAATGCTTTCTGTGGATAAGTTTGTGCAAAAATAGGTATAAGGCGGGGTTTTGCTGTGGAATGCAGCAAACAGTCATTTTTCTTTAAAATACCTATTGCGGCAGGTCGAGAAG
>NZ_LXFY01000016.1:0-31700 GCF_021432585.1 Pectobacterium sp. IFB5596 | reverse complement strand
GCCCTGCGGATCAGAATGTTATGGCCTATCTGGACGCTCTGACAACCAGAATGTAGGTCAGAGTAAAGGAAAGCACGATGGCGATAGCCATACCGGAGATGGCATAGCTAAAGTACGGACCGATATACGCTGGAAGGCTGAAAATACTCGACAGAATGTAGCCATATAGCCGGACACCGAAGTACGCGATGAAGGCCGAGGCAATGGAACTGGCAATAGTGGCGGAGATAAACGCTTTTTTGTACTTGGTCAGTACGCCGAAGAGTGCAGGTTCGGTAATTCCGAGCAGCGCGGAAACCCCAGCAGATAGCACGACAGATTTGTCCTGACGGGTTTTGGCATGGAAGTAAATGGCAAATGTTGCCCCAGCAATCGCCATATTCGCCATACACATCATTGGCATCAGCATATCAAAGCCCTGATTGCTGAAATTTTGCAGCGCAATCGGCGTCATCGCGTGATGCATGCCAGTCAGGATAGCGACAGGCCGAATCGCACCGACCACGAAACCAGCAAAGATAGACGACACATCGAACAGGCTCTGAATAAACAGTGCCAGCAGTTTACCGAGGTAGATCCCGAATGGCCCGATAACCGTGAGCGACACCAGTGCGGCGATAAACAGCGTCAGCGTTGGGGTAAACACGGTTTTCAGCACCGAAGGCATGATGCGGTCGACCCAACGATGGATATAGCTCAGAGCCAGCACGGAGAAAATCACTGGGATGACGCTAGCAGCATAGTTGAACACCGGAATGGGTAGCACACCGATGAAGTAAAAGGCGCTGACCGCATTAGGGCTATTGCTGGCTAGTGCCTTCGCCGCTTCTATCAACGACGGGTACATCAGGCAGGCGGCGACAGCCGCTGCAAGATATTCGCTTGTTTTAAATATTCTGGCTGCGGAGATGGCGAGGAAGAAAGGTAAGAAATAGAACACACCGCTGGCGATCAGGTCGAGAACGATAACGGTGTCGGTTTTGGCAGAGACCACTTTCAAGGCGATCAGTCCTGCCAGCAGCCCTTTGATCATCCCTGCACCTGCGATAGCGGGTACGATAGGGCCAAATACGCCAGAAACCGTATCCATGAACAGCGAGATCAGCCCTTTTTTCTGCTTCTGCGCGTCTGGCTGTGCCGTGGCGGTAGGAGAAAGCTGCGCGTTCAACAGTTCATAATACTCATTAACCTGCGGCCCGATAATAATCTGAAATTGTTCACTCTGGTGTTGTGCACCTAATATCCCAGGCAGGTTTTTGATTGCGTCGGTTTGTACTTTACTTTCATCAATTAAATCAAACCGAAGCCGCGTCATACAGTGCCAGGCTTTATTTATATTATCGTTCCCGCCAACCAGTTTAATGATTGACTGAATAACCTCATTTTTTCCCATGGAATAAACCCCTGCATAGCACTATGTTATTTTTGGTCAAATCATTCCCGCTGATAATAAGAAACTAAAAATAAAAAAACAAACCAATAAAATATGAACTTCATCACATGATTAGGTGGTTTATGGGTTTTTGTTGCCAATAACTGATAATTGGTCTGGTTTTTTGTTTAATTTATTGGTTTTTTCAAACCAAAATAATTCTTTTAAAGAATAGGTTTACAATAAAAGAAAAAATAAGTAGAAAACAAAAAAAGAAACTGATTTTAGACTGTGTTTTTACCGGGTATGGCTATTTCGGTAAGCACATCGGAGGATATTTTTTTGTTGCCGACAATCATCACTGACATTGAATGTCTCGTTACCCGCCCCGACCGTCATAATTTAGTGACGGTGGTGGTTCATACGGATAAAGGCGTTACGGGTTATGGGTGTGCGACTTTCCAGCAACGTCCGCTAGCCGTAAAGGCGATGGTGGACGAGTACCTCAAACCGCTTTTAGTGGGAAGAGATGCTAACCATATCGAAGATCTGTGGCACATGATGATGGTCAACGCTTATTGGCGTAATGGGCCGGTTATCAACAATGCCGTTGCAGGCGTTGATATGGCGCTGTGGGACATCAAGGGTAAGCTGGCGGATATGCCGCTCTATCATCTGTTTGGTGGGAAATCTCGCGATGCGATTGCCGCTTACAGCCATGCTGCCAGCGATACGCTGGATGGACTCTATCAGGAAGTAGAACGGCTCTATGCGCAAGGCTATCGTCATATCCGCTGCCAGTTAGGGTTTTATGGTGGTAATCCTGACTCGCTGCACAGCACGCGACAGCCAACAGAGGGAGCCTATTACGATCAGGATCAGTATATGGCTAACACGCTTGCCATGTTCCGTGCTTTGCGGGAGAAATACGGCGATCGTTTCCATATCCTGCATGATGTCCATGAACGTTTATTCCCGAATCAGGCAGTACAGTTCGCTAAAGCGGTAGAAACTTATCGTCCCTATTTTATCGAAGATATTTTGCCGCCTGCACAAAATGAGTGGCTGGCGCAGATCCGCAGTCAGAGTGCGGTGCCGCTGGCGACGGGAGAGCTGTTTAACAATCCCGCCGAGTGGCAGAATTTGGTGATTAACCGTCAGGTTGATTTCATTCGCTGTCATGTCTCACAGATTGGCGGGATTACGCCAGCGCTGAAACTGGGCGCGTTCTGTCAGAACTTTGGCGTTCGGCTGGCGTGGCATTGCCCACCGGATATGACGCCTATCGGCGCGGCGGTCAATATTCACCTCAATATCCACCTGCATAACGCCGCGATTCAGGAGTTTGTCGCTTACCCGGAAAATACCTGCAAGGTCTTCCCGCAGGCGGTGGAACCGGAGAATGGCTATCTGTACCCGATTGAGCGCCCCGGTATTGGCGTTGGGATCGATCTGGACGCGGCGCGGCAGTTCCCTGTCGTCTATCGTCCACATGAATGGACGCAGAGTCGCCTGCCGGATGGCACGATGCATACGCCTTAAGCCGCATTACGGCGACTGGCGAAAGGCCAAATTATCGAGATTTAAGGGGATGACGTAGGTACAGGTGTAGTTGATGTCGATGATATCGCTTGATTCGTACACGCGGCCGCCCTGTAAAATGCCGCGATTCAGAATATGCATCGCCGCCGTACCTTTCTTGCAACCCAGTAGCTCAGCCTGTGCTTTCGTGACGTTAACTGCCTGATAATGTGTCAGATAGTGTGAAATCGCATAGCCCTTGCTGAGCACATACTGCTGAATAGAACCTTCAATAATCTTCTGACTCATTTCCGGGAAGTCTGCGGCAGGCATTTTAGAGATCTCGATCTGTACTTTGCGGCTATCGACATAACGTAACCGACTGAATTCCCAGATGAACGCATTTTCACCGATCGCAAATACCTGCTGCTCCTCTCGATTCGGTAGCCGTTTATGTAGGCTAAGCAGGCGAGATGAAATCTGAGTAAATTTCTTTTCGGTAATCGAGTTATAAACCAGCGGGTTACTGCGAACACCCTGATTAATAAAGTTACCAGAACCTTGCACCATATTGATCGCGCCGATACTGGCAAGCTTTTCCAGCGCCTGGCGAATAGTGAAGCGCGACACGCCGTATTCTTCCGCCAACTGGCGCTCCGGCGGCAGTTTTTCTGGGAGCGGATCGGTGTGCTGATAGATTTTGCTCAGTAAATCCTGCGCGATGAAATCTTTCTTTTTCATGGGCGGTCTCAAAATGGCCTTGCCAGCGTGGCTGATAAGGCCGCTTGCGTTGGATCAGTGGTGGCAGAAGTGATGAATAACCTGCGAAATCAGTTCCCGCGTCGGTTTGATAAACGCAGTATCAATGTATTCATCCGGCTGGTGTGCCTGCTCGATCGATCCAGGTCCCAGAACCAGCGTCGGACACAGCGTCTGAATAAACGGTGCTTCGGTACAGTAGTTCACGATTTCCGTTTTCGTCCCCAGCAGATTCTCCACGACCGATATCAGACGGTGATCCGGCGGGCACTCATAGCCGGGAATCGGCGGATGCAGTTCGCTGACGGTCAACCGACCCGGCCAGCGTTGGCTAACAGGCTCAAGCGCTTCAGACAGCAGTCCATCGAGATCGTTAAGCGTAATACCCGGCAGCGGACGAATATCCATATGCAGTTCACAGCAGCCGCAGATACGGTTAGCGGCATCGCCGCCGTGAATGTGACCAAGGTTCATTGTGGGATAAGGAATGTGGAAAATCGGGTTGTGATAACGTTCCTGTAGCGTGTTACGCAGTACCAGCAAGTGGGAAATCGCTTCGTGCATCAGCTCAATCGCGTTCACACCGCGCGAAGGATCGCTGGAGTGGCCGGACTGTCCCTGAATACGGATCGCGTTGGACATGTGGCCTTTGTGCGCCCGCACCGGTTGCAGCGAGGTCGGTTCGCCGATGATGGCGCAGTCTGGGCGAATCTGCGTGGATTCGGAGAAATACTTGGCGCCTGCCATGGTTGTCTCTTCATCGGCAGTCGCCAGCACATAGAGCGGCTTCGTGAGCTTGGTGGGATCGATATCACGCAAGGCATCCAGAATAAAGGCAAAGAACCCTTTCATATCCGCTGTACCCAAGCCGTACAGCTTGTTGTCGTGTTCAGTCAGCGTGAAGGGGTCGCGCGTCCAGCGGCCATCGTCAAACGGGACGGTGTCGGTGTGCCCTGCCAACAATAAGCCACCTTTTCCTTCACCAATCCGCGCCAGCATATTAAATTTATTGAGGGTGCCTGGCACCGGTTGGACTTCCACATGGAAGCCGAGATCGCCGAACCAGCCCGCCAGCAGGTTGATTAAGGTATGATTACTTTGATCGAGCGCGCTGTCGGTGGCGCTGATGGACGGTGTGGCGATCAATGCCCGATATAGCTCAATAAAAGGGGGTAAATTCATCTTCACTGTTGACAGCCTCTGGTTAGGATAGTATCAATATTCATGCATTTATTTTGAATAAAAATACAATAATGCTCGGCGAAAGGAAACCCAAAGGTGCGGCGATGACGATTCGTCACTTTCACTGAGTTTCGCGGGTGAACAGCGTACCGACGCTGGTGAACCCTGTTACCTGTTCCATAGATGAATAAGAAGGTATACGGACCCCATGCTGAATACGCTGATTGTTGGTGCAAGTGGTTATACCGGCGCTGAGCTTGCGCTCTACCTGAACCGTCACCCACAGATGAACATAACCGCTTTGATGGTTTCTGCGCAAAGTGTCGATGCAGGAAAATTGATTTCTGATTTACATCCGCAGCTCAAAGGCATCATTGATGTACCGGTAAAACCGCTGACCGATGTTGAAGAAGCGGCGAAAGGCGTGGATGTCGTTTTTCTGGCGACCGACCATAAAGTCAGCCACGATCTGGCCCCGGTTTTTCTGGCGGCAGGCTGCACGGTTTTTGATTTGTCCGGCGCGTTCCGCGTACAGGATGCCGAATTTTATCGCCGCTATTATGGCTTCGAACATCAGCACCCTGACTGGCTGGCAAAAGCGGTTTACGGGCTGGCCGAATGGCGCGCGGAAAGCGTAAAACAGGCACAGCTGATTGCCGTACCGGGTTGTTATCCAACGGCTGCGCAACTGGCGCTGAAACCGTTGCTGGATGCGCAATTATTGAATTCGGCTCAGTGGCCAGTGATTAATGCCGTCAGCGGCGTGAGTGGAGCAGGACGTAAAGCGTCGATGACCAACAGTTTCTGTGAAGTCAGTCTGCAACCATACGGTATTTTCAACCACCGCCATGAGCCTGAAATTTCAACACACCTCGGCACGCCAGTGATCTTCACGCCGCATTTGGGCAACTTCGCCCGTGGCATTCTGGAAACCATCACTTGTCGCCTGCAACCGGGCGTAACCCAGCAGGATGTTGCTGAAGCTTATCACAACGCTTACCACGATAAGCCGCTGGTTCGCCTGTATGATAAGTGCGTCCCGGCGCTGAAATCCGTTGTCGGCCTGCCGTTCTGCGATATCGGCTTCTCGGTTGACGGTGAGCACCTCATCGTAGTGGCAACAGAAGATAACCTGCTGAAAGGCGCGGCGGCACAGGCTGTGCAATGCATGAACATTCGTTTTGGTTTCCCTGAAACTCAATCGTTAATTTAATCACTATTGGTCCCGACATTTCGAGGCGCGAAGCATAATGAATCCGTTAATTATCAAGTTAGGTGGCGTTTTACTGGATAGCGAAGAAGCGCTGGAGCGTCTGTTTACCGCGCTGGTGGCTTACCGTCAGGAGCATCAGCGTCCGCTGGTGATTGTGCACGGTGGCGGTTGTCTGGTAGATGACCTGATGAAGAAACTGTCGCTACCTGTCGTGAAGAAAAACGGTCTGCGCGTCACGCCTGCCGATCAGATCGACATCATCACCGGTGCGTTGGCGGGCTCCGCTAACAAAACCCTGCTGTCATGGGCAAAGAAGCATGATATCAACGCGGTCGGCTTGTGCCTGGGCGATGGCGGCAGCACGACGGTCACGCAGCTCGATGAGTCTTTGGGCTTTGTGGGTAAAGCGGAAGCGGGATCGCCTGCGCTGCTGAACACGCTGTTGTCTGCGGGCTATCTGCCCGTCGTCAGCTCCATCGGGATTACGGCACAGGGCGACCTGATGAACGTCAACGCCGATCAGGCGGCGACGGCGCTGGCGCAAACGCTGGGTGCGGATTTAATCCTGCTGTCTGACGTGAGCGGTATTCTGGACGGTAAAGGCCAGCGTATTGCCGAAATGACGGCAGAGAAAGCCGAGCAACTGATTGCTCAAGGCATCATCACCGATGGCATGATTGTTAAAGTTAATGCCGCGCTGGATGCCGCGCGTGCGCTAGGGCGTCCGGTTGATATCGCTAGCTGGCGTCATGCTGAGCAACTGCCTGCGCTGTTTAACGGCGTGGCGATTGGTACACGTATTCTGGCGTAAGTCGTTTCTGGGTATGGAATGATGCCATACCAACATGAATTAAATTCTGGGAGTAATCGTTATGGCTTTGTGGGGCGGTCGGTTTAGTCAGGCAGCAGATCAGCGTTTTAAACAATTTAATGACTCACTGCGGTTTGATTACCGTCTGGCGGAACAGGACATCGTTGGCTCGATCGGCTGGTCGAAAGCGCTGGTGACGGTCAATGTACTCAGCGAGCAGGAACAGCAACAACTGGAACAGGCGCTGAATGCGTTGCTGGTTGAGGTACAAGCCGATCCTGAGATGATCCTGCAAAGCGATGCAGAAGATATTCACAGTTGGGTTGAACTGCGCCTGATTGAGAAAGTCGGTGATTTGGGCAAAAAACTGCATACCGGTCGCAGCCGTAACGATCAGGTCGCAACCGACCTGAAGCTGTGGTGCAAGGCACAGATTGCAGAGCTGCTGCTGTCAGTACGCCAACTGCGTCAGGCGCTGGTCACGACGGCAGAAGCCAATCAGGATGCTGTAATGCCGGGTTATACCCACTTGCAGCGTGCACAGCCGGTGACGTTTGCACACTGGTGTCTGGCCTATCATGAAATGCTGGCACGTGATGAAAGCCGTCTGGAAGATACGCTTAAGCGTCTGGATGTCAGCCCGCTGGGCTGTGGCGCGCTGGCGGGAACGGCTTATCCGATTGACCGTGAGCAACTGGCTGGCTGGCTGGGATTTGCCTCGGCAACGCGCAATAGTCTGGATACGGTTTCCGATCGCGATCATGTACTGGAACTGCTGTCTGATGCTTCGATCGGGATGATCCACCTGTCACGTTTTGCCGAAGATCTGATCTTCTTCAACAGCGGTGAAGCGGCGTTCGTTGAGCTGTCTGACCGTGTGACATCAGGTTCTTCCCTGATGCCACAGAAGAAAAACCCGGATGCGCTGGAGCTGATTCGCGGTAAATGCGGTCGCGTACAGGGCGCGTTGACCGGCATGATGATGACGCTGAAAGGCCTGCCGCTGGCGTATAACAAAGACATGCAGGAAGATAAAGAAGGGCTGTTTGACGCGCTGGATACCTGGCACGACTGCCTGATGATGGCGGGTCTGGTGCTGGAAGGCATTCAGGTTAAACGTCCACGCTGTAAAGAAGCCGCTGAGCAAGGCTACGCGAACTCGACAGAGCTGGCGGATTATCTGGTTGCGAAAGGCGTTCCGTTCCGTGAAGCACACCATATCGTGGGTGAAGCGGTGGTGGAAGCCATTCGTCAGGGCAAAGCGTTGGAAGCACTGCCGCTGGCCGATCTGCAAAAATTCAGCGCCGTGATTGGCGATGACGTGTACCCGATTTTGGCACTGCAATCCTGTCTGGATAAGCGTGCTGCACAAGGTGGCGTATCACCACAGCAGGTTGCTAAAGCGATTAGTGATGCGAAGCAGCGCTTAGCCTAATTCGCCCACCTCTGTTCTCCCAGCGTGGTGTTCCGCGTTGGGGGAATTCCACCGTTATCACTCTGATTCTTCTGCAAATTATCATCTATCCATTTTCATATGGAATGCGGCTCGCATTTTTCTGCTCAGTGTCTTCCCCGCCGGAATTGTTTCTGGACATCCATACAGTATCATTTTACCTTGACCGACAGCGTGAAAGGCCTGCGGAGGCAAAGTGGATATCAGCATATTTTATGGTTTAGGCGGTGGTGCGGTGGGCCTGCTGATCGGGTGGTTGATTGCCAGCCTGATTCATCAGCAGAAGCTGTCACAGCATGATACCGAGCAACGGCTGCTAGCACAGACATTACAGCAAACCCAACAGTCGCTCAGCGAACAACAGCAGGTAAAGCAGCAGGACGAACAGCGGCTGCGGCAAAACGAATTGGAATTGCGTACGATTCACGCGCAGCTTTCTGCCAGTCATGAAAAGCTGCAACAGTTTGGTGAACTCCGTACCGAGTGCGGGCAGTTAAATCAGGAACTGCGAACGCTGCGTGAAATCAATAGCGCGCAGGAAGCCGAACTGCGCGAAGTCACCATTCGTCTGGAAGAAACCCGGATGGCGGCGGAAGAAAAGCAGCGACTGCTGGCAAATAGTGAACAGCGGCTGACGACACAGTTTGAGAATCTGGCGAACCGAATTTTCGAACACAGCGGACGCAAGGTGGATGAGCAAAATAAACAGAGCCTGGATAAGCTGTTGATGCCACTGCGTGAGCAACTTGATGGATTTCGCCGTCAGGTGCAGGATAGTTTTGGCGCGGAAGCGCGCGAGCGTCACACGTTGGCGCACGAGATCCGCAATCTGCAACAGCTGAACGCGCAGATGGCACACGAAGCCATCAACCTGACGAAAGCGCTGAAAGGGGACAATAAGACGCAGGGGAACTGGGGCGAAGTGGTGCTAAGCCGTGTGTTGGAAGCCTCTGGCCTGCGCGAAGGGTATGAGTATCAAACTCAGGTCAGTGTGCAAACGGGGACAAATAGCCGCCTGCAACCCGATGTCATCGTGCGTTTACCGCAGGGCAAAGATGTCGTGATCGATGCCAAGATGTCGCTGGTGGCCTACGAACGCTATTTCAATAGTGATGATGACATAGAACGTAGTTCGGCGCTGAACGAACATTTGCTTTCCGTTCGCAGCCATATTCGGCAGTTGAGCAGCAAAGATTACCAACAGCTTCCAGGGCTGCGTTCGCTAGACTACGTGCTGATGTTTATTCCTGTCGAACCTGCTTTTCTGGTTGCTATCGATCGCCAGCCTGAATTGATCAACGAAGCGCTGAAGAACAATATTATGCTGGTCAGCCCGACCACGCTGCTGGTGGCATTACGCACCATCAACAATTTATGGCGCTATGAACAACAGAGCCGCAACGCACAGCAGATCGCCGAAAAAGCCTCACGGCTGTACGATAAACTGCGGTTGTTTGTGGATGATATGGAAGCGCTAGGGCAGAGTCTGGATAAAGCGCAGGGCACTTATCGTCAGGCGATGAATAAACTTTCGTCTGGGCGTGGTAACCTTATTGGCCAGGCTGAGGGGTTTCGCGCGCTGGGCGTTGAAATTAAACGCACGATCAGCACCTCATTGGCTGAAAAAGCAACGGCCCATGAGCATGCTGAACGCGATGGATTACTCGGCTCTACCGCATCCGACGCGGATTCACCGACCGTCAAAATGGAAGGTGAAGAAGGGCGGCCGCCGCACAGGCAGCTTGAATTATGACGGTATAAATAGGTATGGATTTCGCGGGCTTGGCACCTACGCTATGCGAAATTAGTGCAGTGGGGTTTTTATCCGGGTCTGGTACACTCTTACCATTAATGGGTAGACCCGAAATTTGACTGAAATAGTAGGCGGATAAGATGGCAAGTGAGCAGGAGAATACGGCCGACTTTGGTTTTCGGACTGTCGCCAGGGATGAAAAAGAAGTCATGGTGGCTGAGGTTTTTCATTCTGTAGCCGCAAAGTATGACCTGATGAATGACCTGATGTCTTTTGGTATTCACCGTATCTGGAAGCGTTTCACTATTGAATGTAGTGGGGTAAGACGTAACCAGCGCGTTCTGGATCTTGCCGGAGGGACAGGAGATTTAACCGCTAAATTCTCCCGCATGGTTGGTGAGGGTGGTGAGGTCATTCTGGCGGACATCAACGCATCAATGCTGAAAGTCGGCCGCGAGAAACTGCGTAACAAAGGCATTATCGACAACATCAACTACGTGCAGGCCAATGCAGAAGCGCTGCCGTTCCCCGATGATTTCTTCGACTGCATTACCATCTCTTTTGGTCTGCGCAACGTGACGGACAAAAACAAAGCGCTGCGCTCCATGTACCGCGTTCTGAAGCCCGGTGGCCGGTTGCTGGTGCTGGAGTTTTCCAAGCCGATAATTAAACAGCTGAGCACCGTTTACGATGCGTATTCATTTCATATCCTGCCGAGGATTGGCGAAGCCGTGGCGAGTGATGCCGGGAGCTACCGCTATCTGGCGGAATCCATCCGCATGCATCCCGATCAGGAAACGCTGAAAGGGATGATGAGCGACGCCGGTTTTGACAGCGTTAACTATTTCAACCTCACGGGTGGAATCGTTGCGCTGCACCGTGGGTTTAAATTCTGATTGGAAATGCCAATGCTGATAACGTCTTTTCTGACAGCTACGCTGGAAACTGCGCTGAATCAGCTGCTTTTTCAAGATACCGTTTCTTGTGATCGAAGCATGAAGTCAGCACGTCAGCGCTTACAGGGGAAAACACTCCAGATCGCGCTGGCTGAACTGGATGTTCCCTTGGTGCTGGTGTTTAGCGAACAGCGGCTGGATGTTGTCAGCCAGTGGGGAGAATTGGCTGATTGTCGTCTGCAAACACGCGTTCCGGTTCTGATGAAGTTACGCGATCGTCAACAGCTATCATCGCTGATGCGCAGTGGTGAACTGGTTATTGAAGGTGATATTCAAGTCGTTCAACAGTTCATCGTACTGTGCGATCTGGCGGAGTTCGATCCAGCGGAATGGTTGTCCCCTTATCTGGGCGACATTGTTGCTCAGGGGCTTAGCCAGACTGCACAGAAAACCCTGGATTTCCTGAAGCGGTCATTACATCAGCAGCAACATTTCTTGTCCGAGACGTTAACGGAAGAGTGGCGACTGGCTCCGGGGAAACTGGAAAATGCTTGGTTCCATGAGGAAATTGTCGCGCTGGATAAATCTGTCGATGCGTTGTTCGAACGACTGGCGAAACTGGAGGCTTTACGATGACGCCCGGTGAATTACGCCGCCTCTACAGTATTGTACGTGTGTTACTGAGCTATGGTCTGGATGAACTCATTCCTAAAATGCGTTTGACGTTTCCGCTGCGAGCGGGGCGTCGTCTGCTGTTCTGGTTACCCAATCGTCACCGCACTAAGCCTTTAGGGGAACGTCTGCGTTTGGCGCTTCAGGAACTGGGGCCGGTGTGGATTAAATTCGGGCAAATGATGTCGACGCGCCGCGATCTGTTTCCACCCGCTATCGCCGATCAGTTAGCGATGTTGCAGGATAAGGTTGAACCGTTTGATGGCAAACTAGCGCGTGAGCAAATTGAGCTGTCGATGGGGGGAATCCCTCTTGAAGAGTGGTTTGACGATTTTGATATCAAACCGTTGGCCTCCGCCTCGATTGCGCAGGTTCATACCGCTTGCCTGAAAAGTACGGGAAAAGAGATCGTTATCAAGGTGATCCGCCCGGATATTTTGCCTGTCATCAAGGCAGATATGCGCCTGATGAAACGTCTGGCTGGCTGGTTGCCCCGCCTGTTGCCGGATGGTCGCCGTCTGCGCCCGCGCGAAGTGGTACTGGAATACGAAAAAACGTTGCTTGATGAGCTGAACCTGCTGCGAGAAGCGGCCAATGCCATCCAGCTACGGCGTAATTTTGAGAACAGCCCAATGCTGTATGTGCCGGAGATTTATTCGGATTATTGCAGCGAAAGTATGCTGGTCATGGAGCGCATCTACGGTATTCCTGTTTCTGATGTCGAGGCGCTACAGGCCAATGGCACGGATATGAAATTACTGGCAGAGCGTGGCGTTCAGGTTTTCTTTACGCAGGTATTTCGCGACAGCTTCTTCCATGCGGATATGCATCCCGGCAATATCTTTATTAGCTACGAGCACCCGGAAGATCCGCAATACATCGGTATTGATTGCGGTATTGTCGGTTCGTTGAATAAAGAAGATAAGCGCTATTTGGCCGAGAATTTTATCGCTTTTTTCAACCGTGATTATCGCAAAGTCGCCGAGCTGCATGTCGATTCAGGCTGGGTGCCGGCGGACACCAATGTGGCAGATTTTGAATTTGCTATTCGTACCGTCTGTGAGCCGATCTTCGAGAAGCCGTTGGCGGAAATTTCGTTCGGCCATGTATTATTGAATTTGTTTAATACGGCGCGTCGCTTCAATATGGAAGTTCAGCCTCAGCTAGTATTGCTGCAAAAAACGCTGCTATATATTGAGGGCGTTGGTCGGCAGCTTTATCCGCAGCTCGATCTGTGGAAAACGGCCAAGCCGTTTCTGGAGAGCTGGTTGAAGCAGCAGGTCGGTTTACCTGCGGTTTTCCGGGCGCTAAAAGAAAAGGCACCGTTCTGGGCTGAGAAATTGCCGGAGCTTCCCGAACTCTTTTATGATGGGCTGCGTCAGCATAAGATGTTAAAGCAAAGCGTCGATAAGCTGGCACATGAGCTGAAAACGCAGCATGCTCGCCAAGGGCAGTCACGATATCTTTTGGGTATTGGCGCAACGCTACTAATCAGTGGTACGTTGTTGCTAATCAGCGGTGTTGAAGCCGATATGGTTCCCGCAGGGTTGATGGCAGCAGGAATAGTTGCCTGGATTATCGGTTGGCGTCGCACTCGTTGAAGCAGATCATGATGTACGCCAGAATTACCCGATATAATAACGAGAATTCTGTCGTTCCCCTTTTTGAAAAGAGGTAAATGTTATGGGTGGTATTAGTCTCTGGAACCTGCTGATTATTGCAGTTATCGTCATCTTGCTGTTCGGCACTAACAAGCTGAGAACGCTGGGTTCAGATTTGGGCGCGTCAATCAAAGGTTTTAAGAAAGCGATGGGTGACGATCAGCCGTCCACTAGCGCAGACAAAACGCAGCCAGATGCCGATTTCGCTACCAAGTCTATCACTGACAACCAATCAGACGTTAAGCAGGGCGACACGAAGAGCCAGCATAAAGAGCAGGTGTAAGCTGTGTTCGATATCGGTTTTGGTGAATTGCTATTGGTGATGGTTCTTGGCCTGATTGTTCTCGGGCCAGAACGATTACCCGTCGCCGTCAGGACGGTTGCAAGCTGGATTAGGACGCTGCGTTCGCTGGCGTCTACGGTTCAGAATGAACTGTCGCAGGAGCTGAAACTCCAGGAGTTTCAGGAAAGCCTGAAGAAAGTCGAAAAAGCCAGTTTGCAGAATCTTTCGCCTGAGTTGAAAGCCTCAATGGATGAACTCAAAGAGGCAGCAGAAGCGATGAAGCGTGGCTATACCGAGACACCGTCGCTGCAAAAATCAGATGCCCACCAAAAATCGGATGGGCATAGCGCAGCGATGGAACCGCAACACAATACCCCGCTGAACGATCCCGAAGCGGCCTACGACGGGGTGATTGAAGCGGAAACCGCAGTACGTCCAGCAGACAGCCAGCCTAAACCTGAAAACGGTGCTGCTGTTGAACATCACCATGATGGTCGCAATGCCACGGGTGATGAAGCTGTCGGCAACGATAATGTCAAACCTGAGCAGTCCCAGTCTTCTGCTGTTTCTGCCCGTCAACCGAGTGATAGTCGTTAGTTTATGGCCGATGAAGATACTCAACCGCTAATTAGCCACCTGATTGAGCTACGCAAGCGGCTACTGAACAGCATTATCTGTGTGCTGGCGGTATTTGTTGTGCTGGTGTTCTTTGCCAATGACATTTACCAAGTGGTTTCTGCACCACTCATTGAGCAGTTACCTGCTGGTGCTAGCATGATCGCGACTGATGTCGCTTCGCCTTTCTTTACGCCGATAAAGCTGACGATGATTGTCTCAGTGTTTGTCGCCGCGCCGCTGGTGCTCTATCAGGTGTGGGCGTTTGTCGCTCCTGCTCTATATAAACACGAGCGTCGCTTAATGATGCCGTTGCTGGTATCCAGCAGCCTGCTGTTTTATTCGGGCATGGCGTTTGCGTACTTTGTGGTGTTTCCGCTAGCGTTCGGCTTTTTCGCGAAAACGGCACCCGTTGGCGTGTTGATTGCAACCGACATCAATAACTACCTCGATTTTGTTATGGCGCTGTTCATGGCGTTTGGCGTATCGTTTGAGGTGCCGGTTGCCATTGTACTGCTCTGCTGGAGTGGTGTGGTGACGCCAGAAGACCTAAAGAAAAAGCGGCCTTATATTTTGGTGGGCGCATTCGTTGTCGGGATGCTGCTGACGCCGCCGGACGTTTTCTCACAGACGCTACTGGCGATTCCGATGTACCTGCTGTTTGAAATCGGTGTGTTCTTCGCGCGGTTTTATGTTGGTAAAGGCCGAAGAGCTGAAACCGAGGAGCCATCGCCGTAACGTACGGTCTCCTGCGGTAGGATGGTAAAATGACCTCTCTTTGAGAGGTCTTATTTTTTTATTCGCCAGAGTGATAGTCATGTTTGATATTGGTGTCAACCTAACCAGTTCCCAGTTTGAAAAAGACCGGGAACAGGTCGTCATCCGGGCAAAGCAAGCGGGTGTTAGTGGCATCTTGATCACGGGAACCAATGCTCAGGAAAGCCATCAGGCAATGTTGCTGGCGCAAGCCTATCCCGATTACTGCTGGTCAACGGCAGGTGTTCATCCGCATGATGCCAGCCAATGGGATAGCGCTATCGCCGAACAGATTCATCAAATGGCAAACGCGGCTTGTGTGGTTGCCATTGGTGAATGCGGGTTGGATTTCAACCGTAACTTTTCTACTCCAGAGGAGCAGGAACGCGCATTCAGCGAACAGTTAGCGATAGCGGCTGAGCTGTCCATGCCGGTTTTTCTTCACTGCCGCGACGCCCATCTCCGCTTTATTTCCCTATTGAGGCCATGGCTGAATCAGTTACCTGCCGCCGTGATTCACTGCTTTACTGGCAATCGCTATGAATTGGATGAGTGTCTTGCTGCGGGGCTGATGATTGGTATCACTGGTTGGGTTTGCGATGAGCGCCGCGGGCTTGAGTTACGCGCCTTATTACCACATATTCCCGCCGATCGGCTGTTGGTGGAAACCGACGCACCTTATCTGTTACCCCGGGACTTACGCCCTAAACCCGCATCCCGTCGTAACGAACCCTGTTATCTGCCTCATATTATTCGCCAGATTGCGGAGTGGCGTGGAGAAGATGCCACATGGCTGGGACAGACAACAGATGAAAATGCCCGCCGGGTTTTCCGGCTGGCTTGATTCAGGAGAATAATGACATGAGCAATGCTTTTCCCGGCACGTTCCCTGGCCGACGTATGCGCCGCATTCGCCGCCATGATTTCAGCCGTCGCCTTGTTGCTGAAAATCAACTGACAGTGAATGATTTGATTTATCCCGTTTTCGTGATGGAAGGGACAAATCATCGTCAGGAAGTTCCCTCAATGCCTGGGGTATACCGGATGACTATTGACGTGCTTCTGAAAGAAGCTGAAGAGCTCGCTAAGCTCGGCGTTCCGGTGCTGTCACTGTTCCCCGTCGTTGAGGCGGATAAGAAATCACTCTATGCCGAAGAAGCCTATAACCCGAATGGTCTGGTTCCGCGCACGATCCGCGCATTGAAAGATGCTGTCCCTGAACTGGGCTTGCTGACGGATGTGGCGCTCGATCCCTATACCACTCATGGGCAGGATGGGATTATTGATGACGAAGGCTATGTGATTAATGACGTCACCAAGGAAATTTTGGTGCGTCAGGCGTTGTCTCACGCTGAAGCTGGAGCAGAAATTATTGCCCCTAGCGATATGATGGATGGTCGCATCGGTGCTATTCGCGACACCCTTGAAGCGCAAAATCTGATCAATACCCAGATCATGGCGTATTCAGCTAAATATGCATCGTGTTATTACGGGCCTTTCCGTGATGCTGTGGGCTCTGCGGGTAATCTGAAAGGTGGAAATAAGAAAACCTACCAGATGGACCCGGCCAATAGCGATGAAGCCTTGCAGGAAATCGCGCAGGACTTGCAGGAAGGTGCGGATATGGTGATGGTCAAACCGGGAATGCCTTATCTGGACGTGGTTCGTCGTGTCAAAGACACGTTCGGCGTGCCGACGTTTGCTTATCAGGTCTCTGGTGAGTATGCGATGCACATGGCCGCGATTCAGAACGGTTGGTTACAGGAGCAACCTGTCGTGATGGAGTCGCTGTTGTGCTTTAAACGGGCGGGTGCCGATGGCGTGCTGACCTACTTCGCTAAGCGTGTCGCACAGTGGCTACACGATCAGCATATGCAACGCTAAGCCTATTCTCATCCGGCGTGGTATAAACGCGCCGGATAGGATAAGGGCGGCGCTGGGCTAGGATTTACGAAACTCTCGGTTATCTATACTGTGTTTGACCTGCTTGTTTAGCATATTCAGCAGTAGCATTGAGCGGGCTTCACCATCAGGTTCAGTGTAGATAGCTTGAAGGCCAGAGAAGACACCATCGGTTATCACTACGCTATCACCGGGCTGTGGCGTCAACGGGTCAATGATTTCCTGCATAGGGCGAAGTGATAATTCATCGATCACCTGCTGCGGAATGATCGCCGGTAGTGCGCCGAATCGCACAAAATTACTCACCCCCCGCGTTGCGCTGATGGTGGTGGTGTGAATGCGTTCGGGGTCGAATTCCACAAACAGGTAGTTTGGAAATAGCGGCTCACACACTTCCGTTCGCTTTCCTCGAACGATTTTATCCAACGTGATCATCGGGCTCACGCAGATGACTTCCTGACGTTCCAGGTGTTCTTTTGCTCGCAGCAGTTGACCGCGTTTACAATATAGTAAGTACCAGGCTTCCATAATTTCGCAGACTTATGATTCCGACGAGCAAGCATAACAAAAGCGAGCGAGGATAAAAAATTTTCGGCAGATATTTTTGTTACCATACTATGACGAACGGATTCTTGATGGTGATTGGATTCTTGCCATAAATAGGCATTGCGGGAAGCGACAGGCTGGCGAAGAGACTTTATAATAGCCAGAACGATAGACTGCCCCCGATGAATAGCATGAAATACCGTGACTTACGCGAATTCCTCTCACTGCTGGAAGAGAGAGGGGAGTTGAAACGCATTACCCAGCCCATCGATCCCTACCTTGAAATGACGGAAATTGCCGACCGGACGCTGCGTGCGGAAGGTCCCGCTCTCCTGTTTGAGAACCCCAAAGGCTATGACATGCCGGTGCTGTGCAATTTATTTGGCACGCCGAAACGTGTTGCATTGGGAATGGGACAGGAAGAGGTCAGCGCATTGCGAGACGTAGGCAAACTGCTGGCATTTTTGAAAGAGCCAGAGCCGCCGAAAGGGTTCCGCGATCTGGTAGATAAAATGCCGAAGTTTCGTCAAGTACTGAATATGCCGACGAAGCGGCTGTCTTCTGCGCCGTGTCAGGAACAGATTTGGCAAGGTGATGATGTTGATCTACGTCGGATTCCGGTGATGCAGTGCTGGCCGGAAGATGCTGCGCCGCTGATTACCTGGGGGCTTACCGTGACGCGCGGGCCGCATAAAGAGCGGCAGAATCTGGGGATCTATCGCCAACAGGTGCTGGGTAAAAACAAACTCATTATGCGCTGGCTATCGCATCGCGGCGGCGCACTGGATTTTCAGGAATGGTGTCAGGAAAATCCGGGGCAGCGTTTTCCAGTCGCCGTCGCGCTGGGGGCTGACCCCGCGACGATTCTCGGTGCGGTGACGCCCGTCCCTGACACGCTGTCAGAATATGCCTTTGCGGGCTTATTGCGTGGGCATAAGACTGAAGTGGTGAAGTGCCTGTCGAATGATTTAGAAGTCCCCGCCAGTGCAGAAATTGTGCTGGAAGGCTATATTGAGCCTGGAGAAATGGCGGCAGAGGGGCCGTATGGTGACCATACCGGCTATTACAATGAGGTCGATCACTTTCCGGTCTTTACCGTCACGCACATTACTCAACGCCAAAATGCCATTTATCACTCGACTTACACGGGGCGTCCGCCGGATGAGCCCGCGGTACTGGGCGTGGCGTTGAATGAAGTTTTCGTACCGATCCTGCAAAAGCAGTTTCCTGAGATTGTCGATTTTTATTTGCCACCGGAGGGTTGCTCTTACCGTCTGGCGGTCGTTACCATGAAGAAACAGTACGCGGGTCATGCTAAACGCGTCATGATGGGCGTCTGGTCTTTTTTACGCCAGTTCATGTATACGAAATTTGTTATTGTTTGCGATGACGACGTTAACGCACGCGACTGGAAAGACGTGATATGGGCGATCACGACGCGTATGGACCCGGCACGCGATACGGTATTAGTGGAAAATACGCCGATAGACTACCTTGATTTCGCCTCGCCGGTTTCTGGCCTGGGTTCCAAAATGGGTCTGGATGCCACCAATAAATGGCCTGGCGAAACGCAGCGTGAGTGGGGACACCCCATTAAGAAAGACCCGCAGGTTTGTGCCCGCATTGATGAAATATGGGACGAGTTGGCCATTTTTAGCGACAGAGCCCCCCAGCGTTAACGGCTGCTCTGTTCTCAGTTTTGCTTTTATGACCCTATAGAGGGAATGCATGACAACATTGAGCTGTAAAGTGACTTCGGTCGAAGCCATAACCGATACGGTTTATCGCGTTCGTTTGTTACCTGAAGCGCCTTTTTCCTTTCGGGCTGGCCAATATTTGATGGTGGTGATGGGGGACCGAGATAAGCGTCCTTTCTCACTGGCATCAACCCCGATGGATAAAGATTTTATTGAGTTACATATTGGGGCGTCCGAACTGAACCTTTACGCGATGGCCGTGATGGAACGTATTCACAAGGAAAAAGCCCTGACGGTCGATATTCCGCATGGCGAAGCTTGGCTGCGAGAAGAGAGCACGCGACCGCTGGTATTGATTGCAGGCGGAACCGGGTTTTCGTATGTGCGTTCTATTCTGCTGACCGCGCTGGCGCAGCAACCTGAGCGCGATATCTCCATTTACTGGGGTGGACGTGAATCCCAGCACCTGTATGACTTAACGGAGCTTGAGGGTTTTGCGGCTAAGCACCCGACTTTGCGTGTGGTGCCGGTCGTTGAACAGCCGGAAGAAGGGTGGGATGGTAGAACAGGCACCGTTCTGAGTGCGGTTTTGCAGGATTATGGCTCGCTGGCGGAACAGGATATCTACATTGCTGGGCGTTTTGAGATGGCAAAAATTGCGCGTGAGCGTTTTTGTAACGAGCGCGGGGCGTTGGCGGCTCACATGTTCAGCGATGCATTTTCGTTTATTTAACGCCACCCTATTTATTTGGCTCGACCATATTGTATCGTTAGCCCTGTCACCGGACGGGCTAACGTCGACACTAAATAAAATCCAGAGCCGTTAACTCTTCCAGACTCTCCTCACGGTATTTTGCCATTCCGGTTTTCATGCGTCTGAAGCCAACATGTTCATACAGGCTGATGGTTTGGGGATGGGTGTATAAAATAATATTGCACTGTGCGACCGTATCAACCAACGCTTGAATGAGCCGTTTCCCCAACCCCTGTCCGTGATAGCGTTCATCAAGCGCGATATTATAAATAGCTGCCTGACAAACGCCGTCCGAGAGGGTTCGTCCCACGCCGATCAGCAAGTCCTCATCGAACAGAAAGACAACGGAGAAGCTGTTTTTGAAGATTTTCTCCTGTGTGGCCGCATTGTCATCACTTAAATCGTAAAAAGCCAGCAGGTCAGCCACGCGCTGCCAGGGAATGTTATTGGTCGTTGTCTCTACTCTGATAGACATCATCGTGTTCTCGTGTCAGATGGTATATTCCGGTTCGTAACGTTTGTAGTAGCGAGAAAGAAATGCTTTGGTTCTCTCCATTTGTGGGCGCTCAAAAACCTGCTGTGCCGTACCATCCTCAATGATTTTTCCTTTTTCTAAAAACAGTACGCGGCTGGCGACCTGACGAACAAATTCCATTTCATGAGAAACGATCACCATGGTATTGCCCGCCTGCGCAGCCTGTTTAATGACATCCAACACCTCGTCAACCAATTCTGGATCGAGCGCAGAGGTGGGTTCATCCAGCAGTAAAAGCTGCGGTTCCATCGCCAACGCTCTGGCGATCCCTACGCGCTGTTGTTGTCCACCAGACAGTTGCTTTGGGTAATAGGTTTCCCGGTCAGGAAGGCCGACATTATTGAGTTGTTGTCGCGCGATTTGCTGTGCTTTTTCTTTAGGATACTTTTTGACGATCAGTAACCCCTCCATGACATTTTCCAGCGCTGTTTTTTGTTGAAACAGGCTAAATTGCTGAAAAACCATCGCTGTGTTTTGCCGGAGCGTAATACGTTCTCGTTGATTCATTTTGGCCAAATTAAAAAGGTGGCCGTTGAGTGTCATTTCCCCTGACTCCGGCTGCTCTAGCACGTTAATACAGCGAAGTAGCGTCGATTTACCTGAACCTGATGAACCGATAATCGCCACGACATCGCCTTTTTTTATGGTCAGGGAAATGTCGTCCAGAATGACGTTGTTGTGAAACGTCTTCGATAAATGCTTAATCTCGAGCATAACGTTTTTTTCCTGACGTAATCGGCGGGGTATCTGGGACAGAAATCGTGGTTTCAACCCGTTTGATGATTTGCTCAATAATAATCGTTAGCGCCCAGTAGATGAGTGCCAGAGAGATATACACTTCAAAATAGCGATAGCTGCTGCTGGCGAGGATTTTCCCCTTGGCGGTCAGATCGATTACCGAGCAAACAAATGCCAATGACGTTCCTTTGAGCAGGCTAATCAGCGTGTTACCAAGCGTGGGTAAGGCCACAATAAACGCATTGGGAAGCGTGATACGACGTAATACTTGAAGTGGCGTCATGCCGAGCGACTGGGCTGCTTCGATCTGTTTTTTATCCACCGACAGCATGGCTGCGCGAATACTCTCGGAATTGTAGGCGGCTTCATTCAGGGAAAATGCCAGTAACACAAAGAGTATGGATGGGATGTCATTAACGTTGTAATCCGTCTGGTTGTAGTAATTGTAATATTTCAATAGAACGGGAATACCGTAATAGGAAAGATACAGTTGTACAATGAGTGGTGTTCCTCGCATGAACGAGACAAATACGCCAACGGCCGGGTTAAGGAACACGATCTTTCTGATACGAATGGATGCAATAATAAATCCCAGTATCACACCAATAATCATAGATATTGCCGTGATTGCTAATGTAACGGGTAAATATTCAAGCAGTGCTGGAATTTGAGTAAAAACCAGTTTGATGTCGAAGATATTTGGCATTCAAAATGAATCCTGTGTCATTTAGGCGCGTAATCCCCATTGAAATACTTTTCGCTGATTTTTGATAACGTACCATCAGCGCTTAACTGTTTTATTTGTGCATTAATATCATTCAGAAGTTGTTCGCCTGCTTTACCTTTCGCAATCAAAAAGTAGCTGTAAGGGGAGCCGATCCGCTGGCTGTCTTCCTGACTGAGGGGAATGACGTTCAGCTTTAACTTGTGTTCCAGGATATATTGCTCCAGCATCGATTTATCAATCAGAGCGAAATCTGTTTTTCCATTTTCCAGATTTTGTAAGGAGACGAGTAAGTCGGCTTCGGTGTAGTGCAACTTGACGGGGTTATCTTTATGTTGCTGATTGAATTTCTCCAATGCAGTTGTGAAATTGATACCGGGGTTTACTTCCGTAGATTTGCCCAATAGATCGTTGAAAGTATGGATTGAGTTATTCTTTTCTGGCGTTGCAATCACAAACTGATTTTCAAAGATGGGCTGAGAAAAGAAATATTTTTCTTTTCGTTCTGGGTTATCGGCGAAGTTATTGGCACCGAGTTGAAAACGGTCAGCATCCAACCCTGCTAAAATTGAGGTGAATTCGGTCGTGACGAACGACACTTTATACTGTGGCAAATGGTTAAAGATGGCTTTTGCTACATCAATATCGTAGCCGACGAGCTGGTTATCTTTATCAAAATAGGTAAACGGACGTGGGTCAGCGCTTGTTGCGATGGTAATAGATTTTGCTGTAGCTGCCTGGGCGTCATGAGCATTGAAATAACCGGTGACTATCGTGCTCAAACCTAAAAGTAATGCAGGCAAGGTGCTTATAGTGAGGCGTGTTTTCATTATTGATAATCCTGTGTGAAATGATAAGAAAAATGACGATCCCGCTTGCTGCGGTGTTGTATGCCCGCAGGTAGTGATAAACGAATCGGTAAAGCTCCACATCGGCTGCCAATGCGGAGCGAGGTGTACCAAGGAAAAAAGGAATCAAGCGCGGTGATGGGGCGTATGCCAAATCGATACATCGGGTCCTTTTGCCAGAATCTGATAAGGGTTAAAACTGATGTCGCCCAGATGGTAGCCGCGTTTAATCGCTTCGAAGTCGGTGGTATCGCCGAATCCCGGCGTTTGGTAAAGGTCGCGGGCGTAAGCCCACAGATTGGGGAAGTCGATCAGGCGGTTGCGGTTTGCGCGGAATACACTGTAGTAGGCCACGTCAAAACGGGCGAGCGTAACGTATAACCGAATGTCGGAATCTGTAATCTGGTTACCGAACAGGTAACGCTGCGAACCCAAACGCGTTTCCAGTTCATCCAAACGTAGGAAAAGCGTGTCCCATGCGTTTTCATAAGCTGCCTGTGAATGGGCGAAGCCTGCTTTGTAAACGCCGTTATTGATGTCGTTAAAAATCACATCATTCAGCGCATCAATTTCGGCACGCAGCGATTCTGGATATAGATCGGGTGCGTCTGGTTTGTGAAAAGGTTTAAAGGCGGTTTCAAAGTAGTTGGTTAACTTAAAATAATCGTTATTGACCACAATGCCTTGTTTAACATCGACGACGGTTGGAACGGTCGCTCGGCCAGTGTAATTCGCGTCACTTTTGGCATAGATTTCTGGTAAATAACGGATACCCAGTACAGGATCTACGCCGCCTTCATCCAGAGAAAATTCCCAACCCTGTTCGGTCCTTACGGGATTAGCAGTACCAAGGCTGATAACGTTTTCCAGACCTAGCAAAGTACGGACGATTACTGCACGATGCGCCCACGGGCAGACGGGAGACCACAATAAACGATAGCGATCCTTTTCGACGGGCAAATCGCCCGGCTGCTCGCCGAATGGCGTCGTAAAGCGATTTTTTTGCCGAACAAATGCGCCATTCTGGGCAATCTCGTGTGCCTCTTCAGAGGTAGCGATGTGCCCGACTTCCGCCACGGTGGTACTCATAATATTTCCCTTAATAAAAAATCAGAGACAGAATTCACTATTATTCAGTGTGAATTTAAAAGGTGATGTTTACTGTTTTTGAATTATGCGCGTTATAAAAAATGAAGTTAAATTCATAAAATGGATATTCTTATTAGGAAATTACAGCGTGTTATTTTTTTGATAATTGGAGGAGGCTATTAATGCATTATTTTGATAATAAGATGGGTAATGTTTCAGATGCGGTGCCGTGACGCTGCGGAAAGTATTATTTGCGTATTAAATGTCCCTCGCCACAGTGACGAGGGACATAGGTAGACTTAAAGGCGTTCAAACACGGTTGCAATACCCTGTCCCAAGCCGATACACATCGTCGCTACGCCAAACTGAACGTCGCGGCTTTCCATCAGATTAATCAACGTAGTGGAGATGCGCGCCCCTGAGCAGCCGAGCGGGTGACCCAACGCAATTGCGCCACCGTTTAGATTGACCTTTTCATCGAGCTGTTCCAGCAGCCCCAGATCGTTAATGCAGGGTAACGTCTGGGCAGCGAATGCTTCATTCAGCTCAAAGATGCCGATATCGGCCAGACTCAATCCCGCTCGCTTCAGCGCCAGTTTTGTTGCCGGGACGGGGCCGTAACCCATAATCGACGGATCGCAGCCCACCACGGCCATTGCTCTAATACGAGCCCGTACCGGTAAGCCTAACGAGGCTGCACGGGATTCGCTCATGATCAACATGGCTGATGCGCCATCGGACAACGCTGAGGACGACCCGGCTGTCACTGTGCCGTTAACTGGATCGAAGGCCGGTTTGAGCGCTGCAAGGCTATCGACGGTGGTATCCGGGCGAATGACTTCATCATAATCGAAGCGTTGCAGCACGCCGTCTGCATCATGCCCTGCCGTGGGGATGATTTCGTGGCGAAATGCGCCAGATTGAGTGGCGTTGTAGGCTCGCAGGTGTGAGCGGGCGGCGAACTGATCTTGCATATCGCGACTAATATTGTGCATACGTGCTAGCATTTCGGCCGTCAGCCCCATCATACCCGCCGCTTTAGCTATAGTGCGGCTCAGTCCCGGATGAAAATCGACGCCATGATTCATCGGCACATGTCCCATATGTTCAACGCCACCGATTAAGCAGACATTCGCATCGCCAACCATAATCGCGCGGGCAGCATCGTGGAGCGCCTGCATAGAAGAACCACAGAGTCGGTTAACCGTTGTAGCCGGTACGCTCATCGGGATTTCAGCCAGCAAAGCCGCGTTGCGAGCTACATTGAAGCCTTGCTCCAGCGTCTGTTGCACACATCCCCAGTAGATATCGTCGATCTCGTGGGCGTCTAGCGCGGCGTTACGGCTTAATAAGCTACGCATCAGGTGCGCGGACAGGTCTTCTGCTCTCACCTGACGGAAGGCGCCGCCTTTGGATCGCCCCATCGGCGTGCGTACGGCATCAACAATCACTACCTTTTCCATATTTCCTGCCCTCATGCCGGTTGTCCGTGGGAAACGTCCGCGTGTGGCGCGACCGATGGGTAATAGCCTTCATTGCTTCTGGCTTTTTGCTGCAAGCCGTCTGGCACCTGATAGATTGCGCCGAGGTGCGCCAACTGCTGCGCCATCTCGACATAACGTCCGCTTCCCAATGTGTCCAGATAGCGGCAGGCTCCGCCGTGGAAGGGAGGGAAACCTAATCCGTATACCAGCGCCATGTCCGCTTCAGCCGGGCTGGCGACGATACCTTCTTCCAGACAGCGCGCGACTTCATTAATCATCGGGATCATCATGCGAGCGATAATCTCTTCTGCACTGAACGTTTTTTTCGGTTGGCTGATGTCGTTAAGAAGCACATCTACAGCGTCATCCTGTTCTTTACGCTGTTTCCCCTTGCTATCCGTTTGATAACGATAGAAGCCCTGACCGTTTTTCTGCCCAAAGCGCTGATGTTCAAACAACGCGTCGATCGCATCGCGATAATCTTTCGCCATCCGCTGTGGAAATCCTTCTGCCATTACTGCTTGCGCATGGTGAGCGGTATCAATACCGACAACATCGAGCAGATAGGCCGGGCCCATCGGCCAGCCGAATTTCTTCTCCATGACGTTATCGATCTCGCGGAAATCGGCTCCGTCTCTGAGTAGTAAGCTGAATGCCGCAAAGTAGGGGAACAGCACTCGATTCACGAAGAATCCGGGGCAGTCGTTTACAACAATCGGCGTTTTGCCCATCTTGCTGGCGTAAGCCACCACGCAGGCGATGGTGCTGTCACTGGTTTGAGGGCCGCGAATAATTTCGACCAATGGCATGCGGTGTACCGGGTTGAAGAAGTGCATACCGCAGAAATTTTGCGGCCGTTTTAACGAGGCAGCCAGTGTAGTAATGGGAATCGTTGAGGTATTCGAAGCCAGAATCGTACTTTCGCTAATGTGCGATTCGGTTTCTGCCAACACGCTGGCTTTGATTTTCGGGTTTTCAACCACGGCCTCAACCACGATGTCGGTGCGCTCGAATCCGGCGTAATCCAGCGTTGGCTGAATACTAGCCAGAATCGTCGCCATTTTCATTCCGTCCAGCTTGCCTCGTTCCACCTGCTTATTCAGGAGCTTGGCTGCTTCATTCATCCCTAGCGCGAGCGGCTTCTCGTTGATATCTTTCATCCGAATCGGCACGCCTTTGAACGCAGATTGATAGGCAATACCGCCGCCCATAATCCCTGCCCCTAGCACGGCGGCCTGCTGCGGTACGGATGCTTCGCCAACCAGTTTCTTCGCTTTACCTTTAACATATTGATCGTTTAGGAAAATGCCGACGAGGGCGCGCGCTTCATTTGAGCGAGCCAGTTGAACGAAGTGCTGCGTTTCGAGCTGCAATGCGTCATCTCGAGTCATGGTTGCAGCGGCTTCGATGGTTTTGACCGCTAACATCGGCGCGGGATAATGCTTCCCGGCAGTTTGTAGCACCATCGCTTTGGCGGTGGTAAAGCTCATCATGGATTCAATTTTATTGAGCTTCAGCGCTTCAAGTTTCGGGCGTCGAGAACCCTGCCAATCCAATTCGCCCTTTATGGCCTGCTTTAACATCTTGATGGCAGCGGGAACCAGTTTGTCATTGGTCACCACGGCCTGCACCAGCCCTACTTTTAAAGCATCAGCTGCGCCGATGTCTTTACCCGCGGCGATAATCTCCAGCGCGCTGTCAGCCCCCAGCAGGCGCGGTAGCCTAACGGTGCCACCAAAGCCCGGCATGATCCCGAGTTTAGTCTCAGGCAAGCCGATGCGCGCATCTGGCGTGGCTAAGCGAAAATCGGTTGCGAGTACGCATTCACAACCGCCGCCCAACGCATAGCTATTAATCGCAGACAGCGTGGGAACGGGTAAATCCTCAAGACGGTTGAAAATACGGTTGGCGAAGACAAGCCACTCATGCAGCTTCTCTGCCGGTGCGGCAAAAAGAGACAGGAATTCCGTGATATCGGCACCGACAATAAATGCAGGTTTGTCCGAACGTAGCAGTAAGCCCTTCAGGTTTGGCTGTTCCGCCAGAACGTCCAGCGCTTTACCCAGGCTGGCAACCGTGCGGGTATCTAGCTTGTTTACGGAGCCAGGGGCAGAAAATACCAGCTCGGCAATGCCGTCCTCAAGCCAGTTCAGGTAGAGGGATTCACCTTGATAAAGCATGTTTATCTCCGCTGTTTGTGTGTGTGATCTGGTATGACCAGATAATCGAATTGTGGTTTTAATGTTAATTTTTTGCAAACGAGAGATTAATTTTTTGCCGAATCGATCACAAAGCACCGGACGCTGCCCTTGGGACATGCCTGTGTTAAAATGGAGGGATCATGTCGTGACGTACAAGGATACTCATGGAAAAGCTGGCTTCTTTATATCATCACCATCTGGCGACGCTGCAAGCACGTGCTCAGACGGTTTTAGCGCGCCATCAGCTTGACGCATTACTGATTCACTCTGGTGAACTGTTGACCGTTTTTCTGGACGATCACGACTATCCTTTTAAAGTTAACCCGCAATTTAAAGCCTGGGTGCCCGTCACGCAGGTGCCGAACTGCTGGCTATGGATTGACGGCGTTAACCCGCCAAAACTGTGGTTCTACTCACCGGTGGATTACTGGCATAACGTTGCACCGGTTCCCGAGAGTTTTTGGACTGAAGAAATTGATATTACCGTGCTGCGGAATGCCGATGATATTGGGCAGTTGCTTCCGTCGCAGCGTGAACGTGTTGCCTATATCGGCTACGCACCACAGCGTGCGCAGGATTTGGGGATTCGTGCAGACAATATTAATCCTCAGGGCGTGCTGGATTATCTGCACTACCACCGCGCTTATAAAACCGATTACGAGCTGGCCTGCATGCGTGAAGCGCAGAAGACGGCGGTGATCGGTCATCGGGCTGCACATGAAGCGTTTCTCTCTGGCATGAGCGAGTTCGATATTAATCTGGCATATCTGACGGCCACCGGTCATCGGGATATCGATGTCCCTTACGGTAATATCATCGCGCTCAATGAACATGCGGCGGTGCTGCACTATACCCAGTTAGATCATCAGGTGCCTTCCGATGTCCGCAGCTTCCTGATTGATGCGGGTGCCGAATATAACGGCTATGCCGCCGATCTGACGCGTACCTATTCTGCGCAGAGTGATGGCGCATTTGCCCTGCTGATTAAAGATCTCAATCAGGAAATGCTTTCATTGATTGATACCATTCAGGCGGGTGTACGCTATACCGATTACCATATTCAGATGCATCAGCGAATTGCAAAACTGCTGAAATCACATCAACTGGTGCGTGATATCAGCGAAGAGGCCATGGTGGAGCAGGGGATGACATCGCCTTTCCTGCCGCACGGTCTAGGTCATCCGCTGGGCTTGCAGGTGCATGATGTCGCCGGGTTTATGCAAGACGATCGCGGCACACACCTGGCGGCACCGTCGCAGCATCCTTATCTGCGTTGTACTCGCGTGCTTGAACCCGGCATGGTCATGACGATCGAACCGGGCATTTACTTCATCGAATCCTTGCTTGCTCCGTGGCGTGAGGGTGAATTGAGTCAGCACTTTGATTGGCAAAAAATCGATGCGTTGAAACCGTTTGGTGGTATTCGTATCGAGGATAATATTGTCATTCATGACGGGCGCGTGGAGAACATGACGCGCGACCTGAATCTGGCCTGATGCAAGCGTATCCCATTCTTACTGTGCCTGTGAGCTTCAGTGAAGAAATAAAGAAAAGCCGTTTTACGACGATCCTGGCAGCAACGCCGGGAATCGACGCGGCAAAAGCCTTTATCCAGCGCGTCAGGGAAGAGCACGCCTCGGCGGGGCACCACTGCTGGGCGTTTGTTGCGGGCGCGCCTGACGATTCTCAGCAGCTTGGTTTTTCTGACGATGGCGAGCCGTCCGGCACAGCGGGTAAACCGATGCTTTCGCAACTAATGGGAAGCGGTATCGGTGAGATTACGGCGGTGGTGGTACGCTACTATGGCGGTATCCCGCTAGGTACTGGCGGATTAGTGAAGGCCTATGGCGGTGGTGTTCAGCAAGCGCTGAAGCTGGTATCGCTGCAAGAGAAAGTCTTGCAAAAAGAGTATGGCTTACAATGTGATTATGCGCTGTTGCCCCAGGTAGAATCACTGATCTTTCAGCTTGGCGGAAAAGTGCTGCATAGCGAGTATGGCGTGGACGTCGTATTGCGGTTCTCTCTTCCCATCAGGGGAACCGAGGAAGCGGCAACGAAATTGCGTGATTTAAGTCGCGGTGCGTTGCATTTATTGCCGATTCTATAATAATCCCAGCGCTTTTTTATGAATCATTAAGGAATTCCCTGCGATGCACTTGCGCGCCATAACCCGTATTGTCGGCCAGTTGGTTATCCTTTTTTCCGGGACGATGGTTATTCCTGGACTGGTGGCGTTAATTTACCGTGATGGCGCAGGCCGGGCGTTTACGCAGACATTTATTGTCGCGCTGGCTATCGGCATTATGCTGTGGCTACCAAACCGTAAACAGAAGCATGAGCTGAAATCTCGTGAAGGGTTCCTGATTGTTGTCCTCTTCTGGACGGTGCTGGGAAGTGTCGGCGCACTGCCTTTTCTGTTTGCCGAACATCCTAATCTGGGCGTAACGGATGCTTTCTTCGAATCGTTCTCAGGGCTAACGACAACGGGGGCAACCACGCTGGTTGGGCTAGACTCACTGCCTAAAGCCATCCTATTTTATCGACAGATGCTGCAATGGTTTGGCGGGATGGGGATCATCGTACTTGCTGTTGCTATCCTGCCGATTCTTGGTGTCGGTGGGATGCAGCTTTATCGTGCAGAAATGCCGGGGCCGTTGAAGGAAAACAAAATGCGCCCGCGTATCGCTGATACAGCGAAAACGCTGTGGCTGATTTATCTCTTACTCACGATTGCCTGTGCTGTCGCGCTGTGGCTGGCTGGTATGCCGATATTTGATGCAATTGGGCACAGCTTCTCTACGGTGTCGGTCGGCGGGTTCTCTACCCACGATGCCAGTATTGGTTACTTCAACAGCCCAACGATTAACACTATCATCGCAATATTCCTGCTGATTTCTGGCTGTAACTTTGGTTTGCACTTTGCTCTGCTGAGCGGCCGTAGCCTGAAGGTATACTGGCGTGACCCAGAGTTCCGCATGTTCATTTTTGTTCAACTGTCGCTGGTGGCCGTGTGTACGATCGTCCTGTGGTTCCACCACGTTTATGACAGTGGGATGCAGACGATCAATCAGGCATTTTTCCAGGTCGTTTCCATGGCGACAACGGCAGGGTTTACGACAGACAGCATTGCATCGTGGCCGCTTTTTTTGCCGGTTTTGCTTCTGTGCTCTGCGTTTATTGGCGGGTGTGCGGGTTCAACCGGGGGCGGTCTGAAAGTGATCCGTATCCTGCTGCTTTTCTTACAAGGATCGCGTGAGCTTAAGCGTTTAGTGCATCCAAATGCGGTTTACACCATTAAGCTGGGTCATCGGGCGCTGCCAGAACGTATTCTTGAAGCCGTGTGGGGATTCTTTTCCGCATATGCACTGGTTTTTATTGTCAGCATGCTGGCTGTCATTGCGACAGGCGTTGATGATTTCTCCGCGTTTGCCGCGGTCGCTGCCACATTGAATAATTTGGGGCCGGGCTTGGGCGTCGTCGCTGAGAATTTCACTTCAATGAATGATACGGCGAAATGGATTCTGATACTGACAATGCTGTTTGGTCGTTTGGAAGTCTTCACACTTTTAGTACTGTTTACGCCAACCTTCTGGCGGGAATAGTCCTCATAAGGATAAAGAACAATGAAAGCTTTGATCGTGTTTTCGAGTCGAGATGGGCAAACCAGAGCGATTGCCTCTTCTATTGCGAATACGCTGAAAGGAACCTTGGAGTGTGATGTTGTTAACGTGCTCAATGCGAATGATATCGATCTGGCTCAATACGACCAGGTACTTATTGGCGCGTCGATTCGGTACGGGCGCTTTCATCCAGCGGTAAATCAATTTATCCATAAGCATCTGGCTTCTCTGCAACAATTGCCTAGCGCATTCTTCTCAGTGAATCTCACTGCACGTAAACCAGAAAAGCGCACGATACAAACCAATGCCTATACGCGTAAGTTTCTGCTGAATTCCCCTTGGCAGCCAGATTTGTGTTGTGTGTTCGCGGGTGCTCTGCGTTATCCGCGTTATCGTTGGTTCGATCGGGTAATGATTCAACTCATTATGCGTATGACGGGCGGCGAAACGGATAGCACGAAAGAAATTGAATACACGGACTGGCAACAGGTTGCCCGTTTCGCACAGGATTTCGCGCAATTAACGATGAAAAATCCGGCATAACGCCGTCTTTTAATACGCTTTGCTGAAAAAATCCTCACTCAGAAATTATTTTGCATTTAGCACTTGTCAGTG
>NZ_LXFY01000015.1:0-34435 GCF_021432585.1 Pectobacterium sp. IFB5596 | reverse complement strand
CTGGCAACACGGTTACTCAGTCGCCGCCGCCCTGCGAACCCAGGCTTCCGGCTAAATTATGCCGCTGCGCGGTTCCATCGGTGTTCCTGCCCGCTAGTCGAGCCGCCAGTGACGCGTTTACTCGCCCCATAAATGGGGCTCGCCCTTCGGGCCAGCACAAGTGCTGTTCAAAAACGTCTCTGACGTTTTTGTCAGACGCGGCACTGGCTTTCGCGACGTCCTGTCGCTCACTCTGCTGCCAAGCCCACCGCTGCATAATTTTTACGCCGGATAACGGCAAAACCCATAATAACTCGCAGCATTTGTGTATAAGAACCTTGTGAAGGTAGAAGGAATGCTTTATTTCCCGCCTGCTAAATCGATAAAATTCCCGGTGACGTAAGAGGCTTCGTCCGATAACAGCCAGCTTATCGCCTGCGCGACTTCCATCGGGTGACCCCCCCGTTTCATCGGCAGTGAATGCTTGATGCGATCCACTCTTGCCGGCTCACCGCCGTCAGCATGCATATCGGTATAGATAAAACCGGGCCGCACGGCGTTAACACGAATGCCTTGATCGGCGACCTCCAGCGATAAACCAATGGTCAGCGTATCGAGTGCGCCTTTTGATGCCGCATAGTCGATATATTCATGCGGTGAACCCAACCGGGCAGCCGCGGATGACACGTTGACGATGGCCCCGCCTTTTCCGCCATGCCTGAAGGCCATACGCTTGACCGCTTCCCGGGCACAGAGAAAACTGCCCACCGTATTGGTAGCAAAAATAGCGTTAAGCCGCACGGCATCAAGCTGTTCAATGGTCGCTTGCGGTTTCAGCATCGCGGCGTTATTCACCAGACCTGTCAGACAGCCAAGTTCTTTATCCGTTCGCTTAAAAAGCTCGACGACCTGCTCTTCATCCGCGATATCGACCTGAACGGCGATGGCGGTTCCGCCGTTCGCACGTATCTCTTCGAGAACGCTATTCGCACTGTCCTGCTGGGTGCGGTAGCCGATGCAAATCTTGTGACCTTTTCCTGCCAGATAGCATGCCGTTGCGCGACCGATGCCGCGCGAACCGCCAGTAATCAACGTAATGAGTTCCATTCTGCCCCTTAGTTTTTGAGCCCCGCCATACTGTAATTCGCAGGGAGCCAGCGGTAACCGTTGGTGGTTCCATTGCGTTCCAGACGTGTACCTACGTGGCCGATACCGGGGAAAGGTAGGTGAGCGCCCGCGACCCAGTATCCCTGACTGGCGGCGTCGGCCAGCGCTTTATTACGGGATTCCGTCGCCTGATCCATATTTGAGTCAAAGCTGATGGTGGTGGTGGGTAAGCTCATCTGTACCGCTTCTGCATGAATGATATCTCCCCATACCAGCAGTTTTTTCCCCTCACTTTCGACCATAAATGAGGTGTGTCCCGGCGTATGGCCTGGGCTTGGAATAGCGGTGATGCCGGGCAGCAGTGTTGTCTGCTGGGCCGGGAAGGTTTTCAGTTTGTTCTCTTTCTTAATGGCATCAAAGGTGTTTTGCACGCGTTGGAACGCCGCCTTTCTGTTCTCTGGCGCGTTCTTCAGGTTTTCCGGGCTGAGCCAGAAATCGGTTTCTGGTTGACTGACATACACGGTGGCATTCGGGTAATTCAGCTTATTGTCCTGCACCAAACCACCAAAATGGTCGCCGTGCAGGTGAGTCATCAACACGGTATCGACCTGCTCAGGTTTGTAGCCCGCCGCAATCAGATGTGGCAGCACTTTCCCTACCGTAGGATTACTCTGTTTGCCGTTGCCCGTGTCGATCAGAATGAGGTGTTTCCCGGTATTGACCAAATAGGCGTTGATCGATGTTTCCACCTGCGGTGACAGCGATTTTTCCGCTAACAGCTCGGTGATTTTTTCCGGTGGCGTGCGCTGTAGCAGTTTATCCATGGACATGGTGTTGGTGCCGTCAGACAGGGCGGTGATTTCAAACTGTCCGAGCATGATGCGGTAATAGCCTGGTTGAGTTTTAACCTGGGCAATATCCTGTGCCTGCGCAATCGCAGGTACAAATGCACACGAGGCGAGTAATAAGGCTAATGGTTTCAATAACTTCATTTATTGTTGTCCTTGTTAATAATGAAACATAAAAAGCAGGCGAAATCGTAACAACAGATTGATTATTGACGCATGTTCCGAATTACTCAACTGTCCCCAGACTGGCGTGTTTCCGCTGCATCGCCACTGTCCTGCAACGCGAAGGATTTAGGGTATAATGCATTTTTAAGTGAGCGAGACAGTGAAAAACATGCAGTACCCGATTAATGAAATGTTCCAGACGTTACAGGGCGAAGGCTATTTTACCGGTGTACCGGCGGTGTTTGTGCGTCTGCAAGGTTGCCCGGTAGGTTGTAGCTGGTGCGATACCAAACACACCTGGGACAAACTGGCAGAGCGGGAAACCTCATTGGATCAGGTGCTGGTAAAAACGGAAGAAAGCGATGCCTGGGGCGCGGCGAGTGCGGACGATATTCTGGCACTGATGGCGCAGCAGGGTTATACGGCACGCCACATCGTCATCACCGGCGGAGAACCCTGTATCCATGATTTGGCTCCGCTGACGCTACAGTTGGAAAAGCAGGGCTTCAGCTGCCAGATTGAAACCAGCGGCACGCATGACGTGCGTTGTTCGCCTAAAACCTGGGTGACGGTATCGCCAAAGGTGAACATGCGCGGCGGCATGAAGGTACTCGATCAAGCGCTGCAACGGGCGGATGAGATCAAACATCCGGTAGCGCGTGAACGTGATATTGAAGCGTTGGATGCGTTATTGGCACGGCTTGATGATGATAAGCCGCGTATTGTGGCGCTACAGCCGATTAGTCAGAAAGAGGATGCAACGAAACTGTGCATCGCAACCTGCATCGCCCGCAACTGGCGGCTCTCCATGCAGACACACAAATATCTGAATATCGCCTGATAGTTATCGATAGATAGTAAGGGCGTGAGAGAGGGATCTTCACGCCAGACTACATACCACTTCTTACCACTTCCTCGTTACTCGCCTTTATAGACGCAGCCCGCGGTGCAGGTTTCTTTCACCATCACGGCGCTGAGCAGCGGTAACGTCGGTTTCAACTGCTGCCAGATCCAGTGTGCCAGCACTTCGCTGGTCGGGTTTTCCAGACCGGGGATCTCATTCAGATAGTGATGATCCAACCGTTCCCATGTCGGCTTGAACGCGGCTTTCAGTTCAGAGAAATCCATTACCCAACCGGTATACGGATCGACTTCACCGGTAATTTCCAGTCTCACCATGAAAGAGTGCCCATGCAGTCTCCCGCATTTGTGGCCTTCCGGCACGTGAGGCAAATGATGTGCGGCTTCAAACTGAAAATCTTTAAAGAGTGTCGTGACCATAGCGATGTTCCCGGTTTCGTTCTGAAAAAAGGGGCTTTCAGAACATAGTATGCAAAAAGCCGTCGCATACTACCCGAAAGTGTCGCGCGAATCACTTATTCTTCCTGTTGCACGATCGTGGCGTGATGCCAGCCGGATGGCAGCGGATCGGGGCGGTGGATCGTCATGTGGCTGGTGGTCAGGTTCAGTACGCCACGGGCAAAGAGTGCAGGCATGCCGTTAGGGTAGTGCTCAACACCGAAGGCGCGACCCGTTTCAGGATCGACCCGATAGGCATTGTCCAGCCCCATCCCTGTTGGTCGCTCCGGGTTGCAGGGCGGGCGCACATCGTACATGCCCTGTTCCGGTGAATCGCTCTGCCGCTGTTCGAGATGCACCGCGTGGAAATGGATATCACGAATGTAGCCTGCGGGCGTGCTATGCAGGTTAATCGCTCCTTCGCTGATCCCTGAGATCTGTGAAAATTGTACGGCTTCGATCCGGCCCGGTTCGATGGCCGGATCGCGATAACGCACGGAGATAAAGATCGGATCGGCTTTGCCCCAATGGCACGGATGCGCAGCGACGCACTGGAAGGTGATGTTGCTGAATTGCAGGCGTCTGAATGCGCCGCCATCGCGGGAGATCAGGCCGATTGCGCGGTTAGTGTCGTAAATAGCGCAGTTGCTGACGGAAATATCTTCAATATCGGCAAAGGTTTCGGTACCAATTTTCAGTGCACAACTCTTGGAACGCAGCAGGCAGTTACTGATGACAACCTGCTGTACTTTACGTTGCAGAGGGGGCGGTTTATGGGTGGTTTTGATACACAGCGCATCATCGGCGGCGCTCAATGAACAGTTGCTGATTTGCACCTGCTGACAACTGTCGAGATCCAGCGCATCGGTATTCGCCATGCTTAGATCGTTATCAATTGTTAGACGTTCGACGATGATCTGGCGACAGCTGACCAGATGCACGGTCCACATCGGGGCGTGTTCAATCGTAAAATCACACAAGCGAACGTGTTCGCAATCCTCAAAGACCACAATGCGTGGGCGATGTTTTGCAGGCAGACGATAGCCCTGATCGTCAGGTTCCGCAGAGAAATAGGCGTCGGCATTCCCCATGATCTTACCTTGACCGCAGATCGTGATATTGCGCTGTTGATAGGCATAAAGAAACGCACGATGCGACAGTTCGGCCATGCTGATCGTCGTGGCCTGCGTAAACTGCTCATAGTCCCCGCTGACGATGAGCTCCGCACCCGCCTCCAGTTGCAGACAAAAATTGGAGGGCAGCAGTAATCCCCCTAACAGATAACGTCCCGGTTCCACCGTCAGCGTGCCGCCGCCCTGTGCCGCAATTCGATCGATAGCCTGCTGAAAAATGGCAGTATCCAGTGTGATGCCATCAGCGGCGGGGGAGTATGACTGAATAGAGTGTTTCATGATGAGATCCCATGTTGTCCTTCATGAGCGCATTGCAGCACGTTTTGGCGTGTTCGACAGGCGCTGCCACGATGAAATCTGTGGAGCTTGGAGCGGGCTTCACAGCGCAGGGCATACCGCTCAAGAGAATGTGAAAGGCATAACGAAGAGGGCGGCGTACTGCTTCATACCGTGTGTGTTTCATCACGCTTTTACGCCGATTTTTCTCTTTTGCCGCATGCCTGAAGTGGTTTTGTTGTTTTTGTGTATCTTATTTGTGAATTAAATCTCTTTTTGGTGTGATGCGTCGGTTAATGATGTGAGGGATATCCCTACCGCGCCAGATAGCGCTTACGAGATGTGATTGAAACGCTCATTAGCGCTGCGTTGTCCGCGATATTTCTTCCATCGGCCCCGCAAATCACGCGTTTTCTCGCCGTGGCGACTGGCGCGATAAAAAAGGTTCTGCCTATCTTGTCAGGGTCGAGAAATGTAGCCATGTACCCTACCTGTTCTCATCTATACGCCACACCAGACACACCACAATAATAATGTCGTTGGGGGAAAAATGAGATTACCTGGACTGATTGCCATCGCCTTCTCTGCGCTCTGTTCACTCGCGCAGGCTGCTGAACCCGTGGAATTACGCCTCTCCTGGTGGGGAGGAAACAGTCGCCATCAGGCGACATTGACCGCGCTGGAAGCGTTTCAGAAACAATATCTGCATATCAGCGTAAAACCCGAATATACCGGTTGGGATGGGCACCTATCTCGCCTGACGACGCAGATTGCCAGCGGCGAGGAACCGGATGTGCTTCAGGTAAACTGGAACTGGCTGCCGATTTTCTCCAAGACGGGCACTGGGTTTTATGATCTGAATAAGCTGAAAGATACGCTGAAATTACAGGATTTCCCCGAAGATGCCCTGAAGCCAGCGACCATTGATGGCAAGGTGAACGCGATTTCCACCTCGCTAAATGCGCTGGTGATGTACTACAACACGGAAACCTGGAAGAAGGCCGGGCTACCGTATCCCACGACCTGGGATGATCTGTTCCATGCGGGTAAGGTATTTAAAGAAAAACTGGGTGATAACTATTTCCCCATTGCTTCGCCTGCGCAGGACAGCGGTGAAGGCGTGCTGGAATTGATCAACTATTACATGACGCAGAAATATCAGATCGGCATGATCGACGAAAAGAACAAACGCTTTAACTACAGCGAGGCGCAATGGGTTGAGGCATTTCGCTTCTATAAGCGGTTGATCGATGAACATGTGATGCCGTCTTCGAAGTATTACAACGCGTTTGGCAAAGTTGGCATGTATGAAACGCGCCCCTGGATTAACGGGGAATACGGTGGTGCACATCTGTGGATTTCGGTCGTGAAAAAATACGCCGATCCGCTGGCCGCGCCCGGCAAGCTCGAATTAGGACCGTACATCATGACGCCGGGTTCGGAGAATTCAGGGCAGTTCTTCAAACCGTCGATGCTGTTTGCCATTAGCAAAAATACCAAACACCCGAAAGAAGCGGCGCTGTTGCTGAATTTCCTGATGAACGATCCTGAAGGGGCGCTGCTGATGGGGACCGAGCGCGGTATTCCGCTCAGCCGCATCGCCAGACAAGCGCTGGAAGAAAAGCAGAAGCTGGATACTAACGATCTGTCGGTTGCCGGACTATCGCTGGCGCTGCAAAAGCCGATGCAAACGCCCGTTTCCTCTTATCTTGAAGATCCCCAACTGGCGAGTCTGATCCTACAAACGATTGAACAGCTTGATTATGGCAAAAAGAGCGTAGAAGAATCGGCGAAAAACTTCAGTAGTTCAGGGGAGCGCATTCTGAAACGGGTGATTCGCTAATCGAATGAAAGGCTAAGATCGTTACTGGCCAGCGCGTTACGTCAGTTCAGCCAACTGCTGTTGTAGGCTATCGGCTAACGCGCGTGGGCGTCCGGCATCAAACATCACATGCATGCTCACCGGGTAATCCCGGTGTTGCAGGCAGAAATCCTCCATTTCATGTCCGATGCCGTATAGCGCCTGAATATTGGTTTTGGCGATTTCCCGCAGCGTCCAGTTGTTTTCCACCTGTTTGCAGTAGTGCAGCGTAAAGAAGGCTTTCTGCGCGTGAACAAAGGCGCGGCAATACAGCGTCAGACCACGCCATTCCTGCTGCCAGCGCTGTCTGAGCGCCTCCGGCATCGTGTATTCACGAGAAAATTGCAGTGCGGCCTGTTGGCACTGCTCCGCCAACTGCCACGCGGCATCTTTCTCTTTTGCAATGTGATAGAGGTTTTGCGATGCGAGCTCTGCGTGCTGCGGGTCGAAAGTAATATCCTGTCCAGAGCCCGGTAGCCAGTGGTTACGATTTAGCTGACCGTACAGACTCCAGATTGCCTGACCAAAGCTGGTCGGCAGCAGGCTGTGACGATGAAAAACGTGGTGCCTGGCATAGAGCGACAGTGAAATAGCCTGATGCGCCTGATCCAACAAGGCTTGCATGGTGTGCAGTACGTTATCGTCCGGCTGCCACTGGTAGCGCGCCATTACCCACTGTGCGAATAGCGTACTTTCGTTTGCCGATGCAGTCTGGTTCGTGAGTAAGCGAGAGCAGGCGAACAAGGTGAACTCACTGAGTGTGCCTATCACGCTGTGATTGTCTACGCCTTCCCAACTGATGCGGCACAGTGCGCTGACAATCGCGGGATTTTTCTCCCGACACCACAGCAGTCGACCCTGAACTTCGGTGTAACGTAGAAAAGGGAGATTGCCCCAGCCGACTTCTTCGCCTGCCAGATCCAATTCAACCCAGACTTCACGCCCGTTGACGTCCAGAAGTGTCGGATTATTGGGAAACTCAGGCCAGAAGCGTTCCGGTGTGACTTTGATCGCGACGGAAACGGACTCCGGCAGTGTGCGAATCGCGTTCAGAACGTTACCGATATCCTGATGGCTGGCGGGAAAGGCGCGCAACACCAGATGGCGCTGGTGATAATGCATCACACGGGCGACGGCGGAGAACAAACGGTGGTAGATCTGCTCGCTGGTGGCGTTGGTCGGCCAGTGTGTGGTGACAGGAACGGTGCCGTTAATCTCATCGCCGGAAGGCGCAGAAAAGCGCAGTAAACTGTCGCTGTTGGAGATTGCTAGCAGCAGGCCGTTCAATCGCGGGATTTGCTGCATCAGCAGTTCGACTTTGGCTGCAAGGTAGTCGCACCAAAAATCGGTATCCATGCGGAGGCTATGTTTGTCGTCCAGTAATTCTGGATGATGAAGCAGTAGATCCGTGGGAAACGACAGCTCTTTGCATTGCAGATACAGCGCCAGACCTTGTTCGCGGCAGTGCGCTGCGACTTGATTCAGGTAAACGCAGCGAGAACGCTGCTGGCTGCTGATGCGATCGTCAAAACGCGCGTTGTTGTAGGCATCCGGCGTTACCAGTTTATCCAGTAAATCTGCCGCCCCCAGCACTAACGTATTGAAGCCCTGTTCACGAGCGTAATCGACAACCGAGATGACCTGTTGCCAGTGCCAAATATCTTGCGTATTAAGTTCCAGCGCGCGTCGTTGCCACATCATTTCTCTCCCGTTGCCACTGGCGTGAGTATCGCATTGATGGGTTATCGCAAAGGATAAATTCCTGCGGCGAACGCCAGAAATGTGAGCCTGTTCGCTAATGTTGATCGTCTAAGGTGTGGTTGGCAGGGGATTTTTTGCGGGCATTGAGGTCAAAAATGCGTTGACCAATGGGGAATTAGACAACTGAAGCCAAGGATATCAGTTAAAAACCTTCCAGCAGCCTTAATTGGCTGAATGTTAATGGGCGATAGAAAATATATCCTTGAATCCCAATCGGATGATATTTATTTAACCGATTCAAATCGGTGGCTTTTTCAACGCCTTCACAGATAATATTTACCCCAAGTGGAATGAGTTTGTTCAATAAGACTTTCAGCTTTTGTGATTTTGTCTCTTCTTTACCTATGCCATCGATAATGGAACGATCGATTTTTATTGTATCAAAGTTAAACAAGCTCAGGCTGTCTATCTGTAGATTTCCTGCGCCGAAATCATCTAATGAAATCATAAAACCATATTGTTTAGCCTGGTTTAAAAAGGGGATTCCATCAATCAACTGTTGTCGGGTTGTTTTTTCACTGATCTCTATTTCTATATTCTGTGGGCTGACTTCATGTATTACGCATTTTTGATACAATTTTTCCAAATACGCTGAGTTATTAAAAAGCAAGTGTGACAAATTAAATGATATTGTCATGCTGCTTTTGATTTTTATTACCTGACAGACAACATCAAACATGAAATCTGTTACTTCATCAATTGCTTCACACTTCTCAATTTTATCTATTGTTTGCTGGGTTGGTGCTAACACACCTTCGGAGTTATAAAACCTGGCAAGGGCTTCATAGCGAAATATTTTATTTTGAGGGAGATGGATAATAGGCTGAAACTCTGCTGCCAGCCTAAAAATTTTCCCATCGATATTCAATGTTGTTGTATTCATTTTACTGATTACTCACCCTCTCCATAGAATTAGCAATTTCATAACATGGCCCGTCTGGATTCTACACAGTAATTTAGAATGTTTGGAAATTGTTTTAAATGATCAATAATTCTCATTTGATAGTTATTGACTATTGATTAAAAAATAATGATCGTTTAAATCTATGTTGGTGTTGGTTTTTTGCTCTGATAATTTATATTTTTGCGGTTTTTAATTTTTGTTATTTTTATTATTTTGAATTTAAAATTCATTTTGTTTGTATTTTGATCGTATTTTGGCGTATGTGTGGTCGTTGTGGCTTTTGGGTATCCTTGTTAGGATGATAAACAACGATGAAATCGTCGTTTCGTAATGATATTGGGATGAGAAAAATAAGAAATTGAGCCTGGTTGACGTTTTACCCAGTAAAAGTAGGCACTTTTCTAGATCATTACATCCCACGGTAGAATTCGTTTTATTAAAAAGAGAGAAGTCCTTTTGGGGATTTTTTGGGATATATCACCATCGCGTTAATAGGTGGATCTTATAGTGGAAAAATTTTCTCCCCCTCCCGCTAAAGTGATTAGCGCATTGCTGAAACATACTTATGTGATGTCTATTTATGCTAAAGATATGCTATATGCATTAAAAGCAGATGTTGCAGAACTGAATCTGGATAAAAGTCGAATCGTGTTGGATGTGGAATATTCTGGTTCGGATATCGACAGATATCTTGCAGATGGTGGTTTGAATTTTGATCTGGAAGCTCTCAAAGGGACGGAGAACATCGAACGAGAAACCTACAGTCTTTGTAATATTTCCACACAATTATTCAAGATGGACAGTATGTTTTATCGTCTGGAATGTCGTTTGCCGGAATCTGTTTTTGTCACGGAAAACAGAGGCGCGATTCGTATTCCTTTTATTCTTGGCATGCAGGCTCGTGCTCGCCTTGAAGTCTATATGCACACGCTTAACGTACCTGGAACGTTACGCAATTTATCGACCGGTGGGTGTATGGTCGAAATCGATCTGGTTGAGAGCATTGCAATTGAAGTTGGTCAAGACATTCCCGGCGTCGCGCTTGAATTCCCTAACGGAGAAAGCTTTTATGCCGAGGGGAAAATTCGCCATATACGACCTTTTGGGAATAATGGCTACGCCGCTGTTGGCATCCAATTTATTAATTTGTCTTCATCACAGTCTGAAGCGTTGCTCCGTTATACGAATGAATCGGAAAGAGAAGCAGCATACCGAACCGGCGTGACTGGCAGCATGGTGTATTCGTCCCCATTGTTTATTCCGGGCACCAAGGAGAAAAGTCTATTGCTGCGAGAAAGTCAGGAGCGAGAGAAACGTACCCGGCAAACGCCGATGGAACGCGGGGTAATGGAGGTCGCCCATCGGCTTCAGATTGGGCTGATGTACATGAAAACGCGCAATCAACTGCCTATTGAGATCTTCTATGACTGTGTTGACACTCTGCTTTATATGGTCAAAAAAGAGAGAAAGGCTTTTTTGTATGCGCTGTCGTTCCTGCGTGATGAGGCGGATTGGGTCAGGCATGCCGTGCAGGTCGCGGGGAAACTGGCCGATATGCTGTTAATTTCCGATCCCCATGCGCCTCACGTGCGTGAGGCGGTGCTAGGTGCGTTACTCCACACCATGGGCAAGCCGCTGTTGGTGAACGCCAGCCTTCCGTCGCTGAAAGTAAACATGAACCCGGCGCAGAAAGCGATCCTTAGCGGCCATGTGGGCGTGTTGTGTGCGAAATTACGTGAGCTAAATTGGGTGATAACCCCCACGTGTCGCGATGTGATTGAGAATGCCAACGAGCGTTTGGATGGCAGCGGCTATCCACAGGGTAAACACGGCGATCGACTATCGGAGCTCGTCCGCTTAGTCTCCGTGATTAAGGCGATTAATAAGCTGAGGCATACGCGCAATGGTATTTCTCCCCGTACGCCATTGGCAGCCTACCGGAAAATCTATGAGGCGAACGGTGCCTATGATAAGGCGGTGTTGGTCAATTACGTGCAGATTTACGGCCTCTATCCAATAGGTAGTCTGGCTAAATACTCGGGGGGGTTTCTTGGCTGGGTGATGGATATTGATAAAAAGGGTAAACCGATCGTGGTGCACCTCGTCAAGAATCTGCGCTTTCCTGATACCAATATCAGCAGCGTCGTCTCTAAAGGGGATTTGTTGCAGGTCGGCCAGCTTGAAAACGTCGTACATCCCGACGATTTTGGCATGAAAGTGCTGAAAATTTAGCCCACATCCTGTTTGTATGGGGCTGCGCGGCAGCCCCTCTTTCTGAACGCATTCTTACCGATATCGCCACGCAACGCGCATGCCATCAGCTATAACACTTTAAGCAATAAGGACTATCAGAAAAACCATTTAGTCATTTTGGTTATTTAATATTTCCATCATTTCTTTAATTGTTAAGATGCAGATCGTTACCCTTATCCTCCATTCATCTTTTTATTGCATGTTTTTGTATTAGCGTCGTTGGCTAACTGCACAGGCACAAGGAAACAGAAATCACAATGACTACTCCGGTTTCCCCCACTTCATTGCTTCCGCTGAGTGCGGAGCAATTAACGCGTTTACAGGCGGCAACCGGTGATTTCTCATCGACGCAGCTGGCCTGGCTATCTGGCTATTTCTGGGGGTTGGTACAGCAGCCTGGGAACGTGCAGTCAGGCGCGATAACGGCCACGGCGGCGTCCGCTGTCACGGTGCCAGTGCAAACCATTACGCTGATCTCCGCCTCGCAGACGGGCAATGCGCGTCGGGTCGCGGAACAACTGCGTGACGATCTGCTGGCGGCCAAGCTGTCTGTCAATCTGGTCAATGCGGGTGATTACAAGTTCAAGCAAATCGGACAGGAAAAGCTGCTGCTAATCGTCGCCTCGACGCAGGGGGAAGGGGAGCCGCCGGAAGAGGCGGTCGCGCTGCATAAGTTCCTGTTGTCTAAAAAAGCGCCTGAGATGAAAGACACCGCGTTTGCCGTGTTTGGCTTGGGGGATACGTCTTATGAATTCTTCAGCAAGGCGGGTAAGGATTTCGATAACCGTCTGGCTGAGCTGGGCGCTGAACGCCTGCTGGATCGCGTCGATGCCGATGTCGATTATCAGGCGCTCGCCGAACAGTGGCGACGCCAGTTGGTTGATATTTTGCAGGCTCGAGTGCCGGTTCAGGGCGAAGCCGTCGCGCAAATTGCCTCTCAGGGTGCACTGGATGAAATTACCAGCAGCCCGTACAGCAAATCCTCACCGCTGCATGCCACGTTTGCTGTGAACCAGAAAGTGACCGGGCGTAATTCCGAAAAGGATGTTCGCCATATCGAGATCGATTTGGGCGATTCCGGTTTGCGCTACCAGCCGGGCGATGCGCTGGGCGTGTGGTTCGATAACGACTCCGCGCTGGTGCAGGAGTTGCTGGAATTACTGTGGCTGAAAGGCGATGAATCCGTCAGCGTTGACGGCAAGACGCTGCCACTATCGCAGGCGCTGAAAAGTCACTTTGAGCTGACGCAGAACACTGCACCGATTGTCGAGAAATATGCGGCACTGTCGCGTAATGAAACGCTGCTGTCGCTGTTGGCCGATAAGCCAGCTCTCCAGCAGTTTGCACAGCGAACGCCGCTGGTTGATATGGTGAGACAGGCGCCGACTGAACTGACGGCAGAACAGCTACTGAGCCTGCTGCGTCCGCTGACGCCGCGCCTTTACTCTATTGCCTCCTCGCAGGCGGAAGTCGAAAGCGAAGTGCACATCACCGTTGGCGTGGTGCGCTACGAATACGAAGGCCGCGAGCGCGCCGGTGGTGCCTCTAGCTATCTGGCTGACAGACTGAGTGAAGACGATGAAATCCGCGTCTTCATCGAACATAACGATAACTTCCGCCTGCCAGCTAATTCCGACGCGCCGGTCATCATGATCGGGCCGGGTACCGGAATTGCGCCGTTCCGCGCCTTTATGCAGCAGCGCGATGCCGATGGGGCTGAAGGGAAAAACTGGCTGTTCTTCGGCAACCCGCACTTTACGGAAGATTTTCTGTATCAGGTTGAATGGCAGCGCTACGTTAAAGATGGCCTGCTAACCAACATCGATCTGGCCTGGTCGCGCGATCAGGCGCATAAAGTTTACGTGCAGGACAAACTGCGGGAAAAAGGCGCGGAAGTCTGGCGCTGGATTCAGGATGGCGCGCACCTGTACGTGTGTGGTGATGCCAACCGTATGGCGAAAGACGTCGAGCGGGCACTGCTGGATGTGATAGTTGAGCATGGCGGCATGGACAGTGAACAGGCCGATGAGTTTTTAAGCGATCTGCGCCTTGAGCGCCGTTATCAGCGAGATGTGTACTAATGAGTGAAAAATACGTTTTCAGTGAAAAACACCCCGGTCCTTTGGTGGTAGAAGGGAAACTCGCTGATGCTGAGCGCATGAAGACAGAAAGTAACTTTCTGCGCGGCACGATTGCTGACGACCTGAACGATGGTCTGACCGGCGGCTTTAAGGGCGATAACTTTCTGCTGATCCGTTTCCACGGAATGTATCAGCAGGATGACCGCGATATTCGCGCCGAACGTGCTGAGCAGAAGCTGGAGCCGCGCCATGCGATGCTGCTGCGCTGCCGTCTGCCCGGTGGCGTGATGACGCCAGAGCAGTGGCTGCGGATCGACAAATTTGCGACTGAAAATACGATCTATGGCAGCATTCGTATCACGAATCGCCAGACGTTCCAGTATCACGGTATTCTCAAATCGAACGTGAAACCGGTACACCAGATGCTGAATAGCATCGGTCTGGATGCGCTGGCGACGGCGAACGACATGAACCGTAACGTGTTGTGTACGTCTAACCCGATAGAATCCGAACTGCATCAGCAGGCGTATGAGTGGGCGAAAAAGATTTCTGAGCATCTGCTGCCGCGCACGCGCGCTTATGCTGAGATCTGGATGGATCAGGAAAAAGTGGCAACGACGGATGAGGAGCCAATTCTGGGTTCGACATATCTGCCGCGTAAGTTCAAAACCACCGTCGTGATCCCGCCGCAGAATGATATCGATCTGCATGCGAACGATCTTAACTTCGTTGCGATTGCCGATAACGGCCGTCTGGTGGGCTTTAACGTGCTGGTGGGCGGTGGACTCTCTATCGCGCACGGCGATAAAGAAACCTATCCGCGTACCGCTAGTGAACTGGGCTATATTTCCATTGAGCATACGTTGGCCATCGCGGAAGCCGTGGTGACCACGCAACGCGATTGGGGTAACCGTACCAACCGTAAAAATGCGAAAACCAAATACACGCTGGAACGCGTGGGGGTAGATAACTTTAAGCAGGAAGTGGAAGCGCGTGCTGGTGTGAAGTTTGAAGCCGTGCGCCCTTATGAATTCACTGGGCGCGGCGATCGCATCGGCTGGGTTAAAGGTATCGACAATAAATGGCATCTGACGCTGTTTATCGAAAACGGTCGTGTTCTGGATTATCCAGGCCGTCCGCTGAAAACCGGCCTGGCGGAAATTGCCAAGATCCATAAAGGGGATTTCCGCTTAACGGCGAATCAGAACTTGATCGTGGCAGGCGTTCCTGCGCGTAGCAAAGCGAAGATTGATGCGCTAGCGCGTGAGCACGGCCTGATTGATGACAGCGTCAGCGAGCAGCGCAAGAATTCGATGGCCTGCGTGTCGTTTCCAACTTGTCCGCTGGCGATGGCAGAAGCCGAGCGCTTCTTGCCGGAATTTGTCACGAAAGTGGAAGGTATTATGCAGCAGCATGGTGTGGGCGATGAACACATTGTCCTGCGTGTGACGGGCTGCCCGAACGGCTGTGGCCGCGCGATGTTGGCGGAAATTGGTTTAGTGGGCAAAGCGGTGGGGCGTTATAACCTGCACCTCGGTGGGAATCGAGAAGGAACACATATTCCCCGTATGTATCGCGAAAACATTAATGAAACTGAGATCCTTGCAGAAATCGACAGGCTTATCGGGCTGTGGGCGCAAGATCGCCAGCCGAATGAAGGCTTCGGTGATTTCGTCATTCGTACCAACATCATTAAACCGGTGCTGGACCCCGCCCGCGATTTTTATGATTGACAGGAGATCCTGATGGCCGAATTTAACCTTGAGGTGCTCAACGCATTACCGAAAGCGGAGCAGGTGGCCGCGTTGGCTGCCGTGAATGGTCAGCTTGAGCAACTGTCTGCACAGGAAAGGGTGAGCTGGGCGCTAGAGAATCTGCCGGGCAATTTTGTGTTGTCGTCCAGCTTCGGTATTCAGGCTGCGATATCACTACATCTGGTGACGCAACAGCGGTCGGATATTCCGGTCATCCTCACGGATACCGGTTATTTGTTTCCTGAAACCTATCAGTTTATTGATGCACTGACGGAGCAGCTTAAGCTGAACCTGCAAGTGTATCGCGCCGCTGAATCGGCAGCTTGGCAAGAAGCGCGCTACGGCAAGCTCTGGGAACAGGGCGTGGAAGGCATTGAACGCTATAACCTGCTGAATAAAGTCGAACCGATGAATCGGGCACTGAGCGAGCTAAATGCAGGAACCTGGTTTGCTGGCCTGCGTCGTGAGCAGTCTGGCAGCCGGGGGGAATTGCCGGTGCTGGCGATTCAGCGCGGCGTCTTCAAATTCCTGCCGATTATCGATTGGGATAACCGGACGGTGTATCAATATCTGAAAGAAAACGGCCTGAGCTATCATCCGCTGTGGGATCAGGGCTATTTGTCCGTCGGCGATACGCACACCACCCGTAAATGGGAACCGGGTATGAGCGAAGAAGAAACCCGCTTCTTCGGCCTGAAACGCGAATGCGGGCTGCACGAAGGGTAAAAGAAAAAACTGGATATCGTCTAATACGGGTTACTTAAGCCCGTTATTAGGGGAAACACAGGGGGAGGTTCCCGTAGGGACACCTCACCCCAGTGGTCGCCCCGTGTATCTCAATGTTTAAGCGATAGGCATTAGGGCATCGCCCGGTTTTTTATCACCGTCATTTTTACCGCCGTTATCATCCCAATCTCAGTTGTAAACGTGTTGTTATTCCATTACGGAACTTGTCATTCCAATTCGGCATTTCATAAGTGTTCTGTCCTCACCGTATAGTCGCATTATCTACTTTTTTGCTTAGTTAAGGCGATTGTGAACTATCTCCCTATATTTGCCGATCTTCGTCAGCGCCCGGTATTGGTTGTTGGCGGCGGCGAGGTTGCCACGCGCAAAATCGATCTACTGCAACGCGCGGGTGCGGAGGTAAAAATTGTCGCACAGGCGCTGGCGGAACCGTTGGCTGCACAGCATCAGGCCGGACAGGTTGAATGGCTGGCGCACGCTTTTACGCCCGAGCTGTTATCCGGTGTGTTTTTGGTGATTGCTGCCACGGATGACGCCGAGTTGAATGCCGCGGTGTTTGAGGCGGCGAATCAGCGTCATTTGCTGGTGAACGTGGTGGACGATCAGCCGAAGTGCTCGTTTATTTTCCCCTCGATTGTCGATCGCTCTCCGCTGGTGGTGGCTATTTCCTCGGGGGGACAGGCACCAGTGCTGGCGCGTCTGCTGCGTGAAAAGCTGGAATCATTACTGCCTGCCAGTTTGGGTACGATGGCGGATATCGCCGGAAGCTGGCGCGACAGGATTAAAACCCGACTGCATTCGATGTCAGCACGCCGCCGTTTTTGGGAACGGCTGTTTGTCGGACGCTTTGCATCGCTGGTTTCTGCCGGACAGTTGGGGCAGGCCGAAGACGAATTGCAGCAGCAACTGGTTAATCAGCAAGACGAGCAACAATTGCCTGCGGCAGTACGCGGTGAAGTGGCGCTGGTTGGTGCAGGCCCCGGCGATGCTGGGTTGCTTACGCTACGTGGATTGCAGGTGATGCAGCAGGCGGACGTGGTGTTGTATGACCATCTGGTCAGTGCCGATGTGCTGGATTTGGTGCGCCGCGATGCCGAACGCATCTGCGTCGGAAAACGTGCCAGCGCGCATTCGTTGCCACAGGATGAGATTAATCAACTGCTGGTGACGCTGGCGCAGGAAGGCAAGCGGGTGGTGCGTCTGAAAGGCGGCGACCCCTTTATTTTTGGCCGCGGCGGCGAAGAGCTACAGGCGGTGGCACAGGCGGGGATCACGTTTCAGGTGGTACCCGGTGTGACGGCCGCCGCGGGCGTCACGGCGTATGCGGGGATTCCGCTTACGCACCGTGATTACGCGCAGAGCGTACTGTTTATTACTGGCCACTGTCGCCCCGATGGCGATGCGTTGGACTGGTCAACGCTGGCGCGTGGCCGTCAGACGCTGGCGATTTATATGGGAACGATGAAAGCCGCAGAGATTTCACAGCAGCTTATTGCGCATGGCCGTTCATCGCAGACGCCCGTTGCCGTGATTAGCCGCGGTACTCGACACGATCAGCAGGTACAAATCGGTACGCTGCAAGAGTTGGAACATTTGGCACGGCAAGCGCCGACGCCGGCGCTGCTGGTGATTGGCGAGGTGGTGGATTTACATCACCAGATTGCCTGGTTTGGTCAGACAACGCCGACGGTGCCGCAAGACAGCCGCCCAGCGGTAGTAAACTTGGCTTAAGGAAAGGGTATGGACGAGAAACGACTCACGCATTTACGGCAGCTCGAAGCCGAAAGCATTCACATCATCCGCGAAGTGGCGGCCGAGTTCAGTAACCCGGTGATGATGTATTCCATCGGTAAAGACTCTTCGGTGATGCTGCATTTGGCGCGCAAGGCGTTCTATCCGGGATCGCTGCCTTTCCCGCTGCTGCATGTTGATACCGGTTGGAAATTTCGTGAAATGTACGAATTCCGCGACCGTACGGCGAAAGCTTACGGTTGTGAACTGCTGGTGCACCGCAACCCGCAAGGTGAAGCGCTGGGAATTAACCCTTTTGTACACGGTAGCGCCAAACACACTGACATCATGAAAACCGAAGGGCTGAAGCAGGCATTGGACAAATACGGTTTTGATGCCGCATTTGGCGGGGCACGTCGCGATGAAGAGAAGTCGCGTGCCAAAGAGCGTATTTACTCCTTCCGCGACCGTTTCCATCGTTGGGACCCAAAAAACCAGCGCCCAGAGCTGTGGCACAACTACAACGGTCAGATTAACAAAGGTGAGAGCATCCGCGTTTTCCCGCTTTCTAACTGGACCGAGTTGGATATCTGGCAATATATCTATCTGGAAAATATCGATATTGTTCCGCTATATCTGGCTGCTCCGCGTCCAGTAGTAGAACGCGATGGCATGCTGCTGATGGTGGATGACGATCGCATCGATCTGCAACCGGGTGAAGTGATCGAACAGCGCATGGTGCGTTTCCGCACGCTGGGCTGTTGGCCGCTGACTGGTGCGGTGGCATCGGATGCGCAAACGCTGCCGGAGATCATCGAAGAGATGCTGGTTTCCACAACCAGTGAACGTCAGGGAAGGGTAATTGACCGCGATCAGGCCGGTTCAATGGAGCTGAAAAAGCGTCAAGGGTATTTCTGAGGAATCGTCGAATGAGCCAAATTTCTTTAAAAGATGCAGCGGCAGAAAATGCGGCTGAGAAAGATGCAGTCGTTATCAATAATGCGATTGCACAGCAGATCGCCGAGCAAGGCGGTGTGGAAGCCTATTTACACGCGCAGCAGGATAAAACGCTGTTGCGTTTTCTGACCTGTGGCAGCGTTGACGATGGGAAAAGTACGCTGATTGGCCGTTTGCTGCACGATACGCGCCAGATTTATGAAGATCAGCTCAGTACGCTGCACAACGACAGCAAGCGTCTGGGCACGCAGGGCGAGAAATTGGATTTGGCGCTGTTGGTCGATGGGCTTCAGGCCGAGCGTGAACAGGGCATTACGATTGACGTGGCCTACCGCTATTTCTCGACGGAAAAACGCAAATTTATCATCGCGGATACGCCAGGACACGAGCAATACACCCGCAACATGGCAACGGGTGCATCAACCTGTGAGCTGGCAATCCTGCTGATTGACGCCCGTAAAGGTGTATTGGATCAAACTCGTCGTCACAGCTTCATCGCGACCCTGCTGGGGATTCGCGATCTGGTGGTGGCGGTGAACAAGATGGATTTAGTGGATTACCAGCAAACGGTATTTGAACAGTTTAAGCAGGATTATCTGGATTTTGCTCAGCAACTGCCTGCCGACCTGAATATTACCTTCGTGCCGATTTCTGCATTGGATGGTGACAACGTTGCAACGCCAAGCACGACGATGGGCTGGTATACCGGACCGACGCTGCTGGACGTGCTGGAAACGGTCAATGTGGCACAGCGTACGCTGGAACAGCCGATGCGCTTCCCGGTGCAATATGTGAATCGCCCGAATCTGGATTTCCGTGGCTACGCAGGAACGCTGGCATCCGGCATTATCCGTGTCGGGCAGCGGGTCAAAGTACTGCCGTCTGGCGTAGAGTCCACCGTCAGCCGTATTGTGACCTTTGACGGTGATTTGCCGCAGGCACAGGCCGGTGAAGCGATTACGCTGGTACTGGCGGATGAAGTGGATATCAGCCGTGGCGATCTGCTGGTCGATAGCGGCGAATCGCTGAAAGCGGTGCAGCATGCGCTGGTGGATGTTGTCTGGATGGCGGAACAGCCGCTGGTGCCGGGACAGAGCTACGACATCAAGATTGGCGGTAAGAAAACGCGCGCCCGGGTTGAGAATATTCAATATCAGGTTGAGATCAATACGCTGACGCAGCGCGTCGCCGAAAATCTGCCGCTGAACGGTATCGGCTCCGTTGAGCTGGTTTTTGATGAGCCGCTGGTGCTGGACAATTATCAACATAATGCAGTGACAGGCGGGATGATCTTTATCGATCGTCTGAGTAATGTCACGGTAGGCGCTGGCCTGGTACGCGAACCTATCGAACAGGTGTATCAGGAACCGGGTGCGTACAGTGCGTTTGAACTAGAGCTGAATGCACTGGTGCGCCGCCACTTCCCGCATTGGGGTGCGCGCGATTTGTTGGGAGGCAAATAACGTGTCTTTACGCGATGAACCGACTGACGATAACGTGGTTTGGCATGCGCACGATGTCACCCGTGAGTCGCGCGAGAAACTACATGGTCATCAGGGCGTCGTTATCTGGTTTACCGGGCTGTCTGGGTCCGGTAAATCCACGCTAGCAGGCGCGCTGGAGCAGGCATTGCACCTGCGTGGTGTCAGCACCTACCTGCTGGATGGCGACAATGTTCGGCACGGCCTATGCCGGGATCTCGGCTTCACTGACGACGAGCGGCGCGAGAATATCCGCCGCGTGGGTGAAGTTGCCAAACTGATGGTGGATGCGGGGCTGGTGGTACTGACCGCGTTTATTTCTCCGCATCGCGCCGAGCGCAAAATGGTGCAGGATCTGCTCGGTGACGGGCAGTTTATTGAAGTTTTTGTGGATACACCTTTAGCGACCTGTGAAGCGCGTGACCCTAAAGGGTTGTACAAAAAAGCCCGCGCGGGGGAGTTGCGCAATTTCACGGGGATCGACTCGGTGTATGAGGCGCCGGAAGCGCCGGATAGTCATCTGGATGGTGAACAATTCGTAACAACTTTGACCGGCCAATTGTTAGATCTGCTTGGCAAGCGAGCTATTATCAAGCTCTGATGTCCCCGCTTTTTTTCACCGAGTTGTTGGGTGATGCAGGGGAATAATGGGAAAGATTATGCAAAATGCCACGCAGTTAACGATTAGCAAGACTCGTCCAGCGCAAGAAGAGGATGACAGCGTTTCCTATCTGTTTATGGGAGCGGTGACGGGGTTCTCCTTTTATTGGCTGGCTTTTAGCATCCCTTTTCTGGTGTATGGCTCTAATACTACGTTTTTCTTCATGCTTTACACGTGGCCGTTCTTTTTGGCGCTGATGCCGTTTTCAGTGCTGGTTGGCGTCGGGTTTAGCTTTCTGCTGAGAGGCTATCTTTTTTACACGCTTTTTGCGACAGGGCTGACGGTAATATGTCTGTTCTGGCTGGTTTTTTCTTTTCTGACGGGGTGGTAAGGGGAAAAGGCTGCCAGCGTGGATGCTGACAGCCCATTATTTTACAGCGTTCAATGTTACAGAATCTTGCTCAAGAAAGCCTGTGCGCGCGGGTTACTCGGATGAGTAAAGATCGCCTCTGGTGTCCCCTGCTCCTGAATAATCCCCCGATCGATAAAGATCACTCTATCCGCGGCTTCTCTGGCAAAGGCCATTTCATGGGTTACGATGACTATAGTCATGCCTTCGTTCTGCGTGATGGCTACTACGCAAGAGAGGAACGCGCCGTAACCTGAGCGTAATGTGCAGGAAAAATCGACCGACATAAGTTACCTGAGAGCGCATTGAGCGTGATTTTTGCCAGAAATATCCCTATTTGGGGACGCAGCGAGGTGAATCTTGCCTTCCACTGCCGGACACAGTGGAGTCGAAACAAAAGTTATGGGATGATTAAGCGGTTTTTCAGGGGGCGGGATGGGAAAGCTTACGCTGTTATTATTGATATTGCTTGGCTGGCTTCAGTACTCACTGTGGCTGGGCAAAAATGGCATTCACGATTATGTTCGGGTGAACGATGATGTTGTTGTCCAACTGGGTAACAATGCCAAATTAAAAGACCGCAACGAACAACTGTTTGCTGAAATTGACGACCTCAATGGCGGACAAGAGGCGATAGAAGAGCGTGCGCGTAATGAACTGGGTATGATCAAGCCTGGTGAAAGCTTTTATCGTCTGGTGCCAGAATCGGGGCATCGTGGCGCGAATACAACTTCACCCAATTCGACTTCATCCAATAATACACAACGTTGACACATGCAGACACCACGCCTTTCCCCGCCTGAAATTGTTGCTGTTTTACCCGCTGCGGGTAACGGCAGCCGGATGCAGAACGATCGTCCTAAACAGTACCTGACGATTGGCAATAATGCGATCGGCCATAAAACCATTCTTGAACATACTATCGATGCGCTTTTGCGCCACCCACGCGTACAGCGTGTCGTCGTTGCCATTAGCCCAAATGACGCATTTTTTCATACCTTGGCGATTGCCAACGATCCTCGTATTTGTGCCGTGACAGGCGGGCAGCAGCGTGCGGACTCCGTACTTGCAGGGCTAGCTACCGTTTCCGATACGGCGTGGGCGCTGGTGCATGATGCTGCGCGTCCGTGCCTGCATCAGGACGATCTGACGCGCTTGCTGGCGATTGTTGAGCAGACTGAGGTCGGTGGAATTCTGGCCGCACCGGTTCGTGATACCATGAAACGTGGTACGGACGGGTTGATCGGCCACACGGTAGAGCGTAACGATTTATGGCATGCGTTGACGCCACAGCTTTTCCCTGCAGCGCTGCTGAAACAGTGTTTGCAACGTGCGCTTCAGGATGGTGTTACCGTTACGGACGAAGCCTCTGCGCTGGAATATTGTGGCTATCGCCCGCAAATTGTCAGCGGGCGGTCGGATAATATAAAAGTCACGCGTCCAGAGGATTTGGCATTGGCCGAATTCTATTTAACCCGTTTGCAGTAACCTCATTTTATTCGTTAAATTTATTCGTTAAATACAGATAAGGAGAACGCGCGATGCGTATCGGTCACGGTTTTGATGTCCATAAGTTTGGTGGAGAAGGTCCGCTGGTGATCGGTGGCGTTCGAGTTCCTTATTCTCAAGGCCTGCTGGCGCATTCCGATGGGGATGTGGTGTTACACGCGGTGACCGATGCCCTGTTAGGTGCCGCTGCGTTGGGCGATATTGGCAAGCTGTTTCCTGATACCGATCCGGCTTTTAAAGGTGCGGACAGCCGTGGCCTACTGCGTGAAGCCTGGCGTCGTATCAATGAAAAGGGCTATCAGCTAGGTAATCTGGACGTTACGATTATTGCGCAGGCACCGAAAATGGCCCCGCATATTCCGCAAATGCGCGTGAATCTGGCGGAAGATTTGCAGTGCCACATGGATGACGTCAATGTGAAAGCCACCACGACAGAACAGCTGGGTTTTACCGGTCGTGGCGAAGGTATTGCCTGCGAAGCCGTTGCCTTACTCGTGAAAAAAGGAACGGGCGAAATTGTTGCGTGGTAAGCCGTTCTTTATAAGCCATGTTTTATCAACAACACTTGTCAATAATAGAAAATTAACAGTATAAGAAACAATGTCATGACTGCGTATTATCCAGTTATGCACCTTGTGGGATAACGATGGAAAATAGCGAACAGCTCGTCTGGCTGCATGGTGAACCACAGGCTACTGGCTCATTGAAGTCCGCCGCGGAAGATTTTCTGGTGGTGGAAGATCTGGGGTTTCAGCCAGATGGTGATGGTGAACAGGTTTTGGTGCGCGTACGTAAGCGCGGCTGCAATACGCAATTCGTGGCTGAGATGCTGGCAAAATTTGCCCGTCTGCCGCTGCGTGCCGTCAGCTATGCGGGTCTGAAAGATCGCCATGCTGTCACCGAACAGTGGTTTTGCCTGCATATGCCGGGAAAAGAGACGCCAGATTTCTCCTTGCTGGAACTTGACGGTTGTGACGTACTTGAGGTGACTCGCCACCGCCGCAAATTGCGCATTGGTGCGCTACGGGGTAACCATTTTACTCTGGTGTTGCGTCAGGTGAGCGATCGACACGAGGTGGAAGCGCGTTTGGCGCTGATAGCCGCTAATGGCGTCCCTAATTATTTCGGTAGTCAGCGTTTTGGACGGAACGGGAATAATCTTGAGCAGGCACGTCTTTGGGCAAATAATGATATTCGGGTAAAAGAACGTAGTAAGCGTAGCTTTTATCTTTCTGCCAGCCGCAGTGCGATGTTTAATCAGGTTGCCAGTGCGAGACTGTCGCAACAGCAAGCGAAAACCGTTTTGTGTGGCGACGCATTACAGCTAACGGGTCGCGGTAGTTGGTTTGTTGCTAAACCTGATGAATTGGAAACCTTGCAGGCGCGTCTTGATGCTGGCGAGCTCCAGATTACTGCACCGTTGCCAGGTGATGGTGAACTGGGTACGCAGGATGACGCGCGAGTATTTGAAGAACAGGCCTTGAGCGGACAAGAAACGCTATGGTCTTTGGTCAAACGTGAGCGGGTTGAACCTGCCCGGCGCGCTGTACTGCTGTATCCGCAGCAAATGCAGTGGGAATGGCAGGATGATGCGACAGTCGACGTGAAATTCTGGCTACCCGCGGGCAGCTTTGCGACCAGTGTGGTACGTGAATTACTGCATGCTCAGCAGGATACCGATCTCGGTGCTTGATGCGCAGTGAAGCTTTTTTGCAGAAAATAGTTGAAGAGAATCAATGCTAGTCACTGCGTGATAGCGGCGGCTGGTTTACCCCTGTGCGGGAAAATTGCTGTATTGGTGGCGAGGTTAACCAGAGCTGAGGTCGGCGGGGAATGGTAAACAAACGTATAGAAACGTTGCTGGCACAACTGCGCCAGCAAGGCATTCAGGACGAACGTCTGCTGAAAGCAATAGAAGCCGTACCCAGAGAACGCTTTGTTGACGAGGCGTTCGAACATAAAGCGTATGAGAACACTGCTCTACCTATCGGCTCCGGCCAGACTATCTCGCAACCTTATATGGTCGCGAAGATGACGGAGCTGCTCAACCTGACGCCGGTATCCCGCGTGCTTGAGATTGGCACCGGTTCAGGTTACCAAACGGCGATTTTAGCGCATTTAGTTCGCCACGTTTGCTCCGTTGAACGCATCAAAGGGCTGCAATGGCAGGCTAAACGTCGTTTAAAGCAGCTTGATTTGCATAATATTTCAACCCGGCATGGCGATGGATGGCAAGGGTGGGCATCGCGTGGGCCATTTGATGCCATTATCGTTACGGCTGCACCGCCGGAAATTCCCCAGGCCCTGTTGGGACAGCTTGATGAGGGCGGTGTAATGGTGTTGCCCGTTGGCGAACAGTCGCAAATACTGCAAGTTGTTCAGCGCCGTGCTGGCGAATTTATTATTCAAACGGTTGAAGCCGTTCGGTTTGTTCCGCTAGTCAAAGGCGAATTAGCCTGATACCGTGGCAATGGTGTGCATGTGTTGCTAAGTCTTTAAAATTTCAATACAACGGTTTTATGGTGCGAACTTGTTGGTGTTGTTAGCATCCAATCATCGTGGTGCCTCTCCTGTTTTGCTTATGCACCAGCGATGGTGAAGTAGCGATCTTTCTCGTTCCAACTTAACGAATAAAATATCGGTTACGCTACAATCATTTACGCTACGGTCAGTTAAGCGACAGCAGATGTGAAGCAGACATGTCCAAATTGAGTTCTGAGTATTACTGTTTTTTTGAACGTTATATAGCCTAAATAATTCGAGTTGCAGGACAAAACATGGGCGTCTTGAACAACGCAAAACGTTGGCCTGCTAGGACGAAACTCGCAGATGAGCCGAGTATTGCCAGCATCGATGCAACTTGAAGTATGATGGATATAGTGACTTTTTTGAACGCTATAGTTATAGGGGAGTAAGGCGCATGGGAAGCCGAATGATGAATTTGCGTCACATTGCTGCGTGTATGGTGGTTGTCTTTGGAGTGGCTGGATGCTCCAACAATAATTCCAAATCCGCACCGATCAGCAGCGTTGACGGAAATACGGGCAGCCGAGGGGGGATGTTATCTGCGCCACCACCGCGCATTTCAACGGCGGGTGAAAATGTAGCAACAACGTCCGATGGCCGGATCGTTTATAACCGCAGCTACGGTAATATCCCGAAAGGCAGCTACAGCGGCGGAAGCTCCTATACCGTTAAGCGGGGAGATACCCTGTTTTATATTGCCTGGATTACTGGTAATGACTACCGGGATCTGGCGCAGCGCAACAATATTCCTGAGCCATATAGCCTGAATGTGGGGCAATCGCTGAGTTTAGGCAACGGGGTCGGTAACAATACGTCGGGCAGTGGCCTGACGAGCGGCGGCGGAATGTTGGCAACAACCGATGCCACCCGAGGTGGAGTACCGACGCCGCCATCAAGTGCTCAAATACAATCTACATCGGTTGATTCTCAGTCAACTAATGCGTATTCTGGTAACCAGGGTAAACAGAATGTAGGTAAGATGTTACCTACGGCAGGGGCAACAACAACCGCTCCTGTTTCCGCACCAGCGGCTGTTGCCAGCAGCAATACGGCTGCTGTCGCCAGTTGGCGTTGGCCTACCGATGGGAAAGTCATAGATAGTTTCTCCGATTCCGAAGGGGGAAATAAAGGGATTGATATCGCCGGCTCACGTGGGCAACCGATCACCGCAACTGCCAGTGGGCGTGTGGTGTATGCGGGCAATGCACTACGTGGTTACGGAAATCTGATAATCATCAAGCATAATGATGACTACCTCAGTGCCTATGCCCATAACGATACGATGCTAGTCCGTGAGCAGCAAGATGTCACGGCAGGACAAAAAATCGCTACGATGGGCAGTACAGGCACCAGCTCAGTTCGCTTGCACTTTGAAATTCGTTACAAGGGGAAATCCGTAAACCCGCTGCGTTTTCTGCCGCAGCGATAAATCGGGCAGAGTATTTCGGTATTCTGCCAAGGGATCACGGGTAGGAGCCACTTATGAGCCAAAGTACGCTGAAAGTTAACGAGTTACATGAAGATACCGATTTCGACGAAAATGGACTTGACGTTTTTGACGATAAAGCGCTGGCAGAGGAAGATACCAATGATAGTGACTCGGCGGAAGACGAGCTGTTATCGCAAGGGGTCCCACAGCGTGTTCTAGACGCAACGCAACTCTATTTGGGAGAAATCGGCTATTCGCCGCTTTTAACCGCAGAAGAAGAAGTTTATTTTGCACGACGCGCGCTGCGCGGTGATATCCCATCGCGCCGCCGAATGATCGAGAGTAACCTGCGGCTGGTAGTGAAAATTGCCCGCCGTTACAACAATCGTGGTCTGGCGTTGCTGGACCTGATTGAAGAGGGAAATCTTGGTCTGATCCGTGCGGTTGAAAAATTCGATCCAGAAAGAGGATTCCGTTTTTCAACCTACGCGACGTGGTGGATTAGACAGACGATAGAGCGGGCGATCATGAATCAAACCCGCACCATCCGTTTGCCTATTCACATTGTCAAAGAACTCAACGTTTATCTGCGCACCGCGCGCGAGCTGTCTCATAAACTGGATCACGAGCCGAGTGCGGAAGAAATTGCCGAACAGCTTGATAAGCCCGTTGATGACGTCAACCGCATGCTGCGCTTGAATGAGCGCATTACGTCTGTCGACACCCCGTTGGGTGGGGATTCGGAAAAGGCGCTGCTGGATATTCTGGCTGACGAAAAAGATAACGGACCTGAAGACACCACGCAGGATAACGATATGAAGCAGAATATCGTTAAATGGTTGTTTGAGCTTAATGCCAAACAGCGTGAGGTGTTGGCGCGTCGTTTCGGCCTGTTAGGGTATGAAGCGGCTACGCTGGAAGATGTGGGTCGTGAAATCGGCTTAACGCGCGAGCGTGTTCGTCAGATTCAGGTCGAAGGTTTACGCCGCCTGCGGGAAATTTTGCAGGTTCAGGGCTTGAGCATTGAAGAACTGTTTCGTGAATAATTCGTGACGGTTACTGATGTCTTGGAATAAAAATGGTGGGGAAACCCACCATTTTTTATGTCTGTCACTCGCCCTTTCACACGAAAGGGCGGTTTGATGGCGATTAGCGTACGATATTCGCCAGCAGGAAATCGATGATGTCGCTGGTTTTAATCATTTGCTTTTCACCGATCCGGCGATTCTTGTATTCAATCTCTTCGCTATCCAGATTGCGATCGCCAATGACGATAGTGTGCGGCACGCCAATCAATTCCATATCGGCGAACATCACGCCTGGACGTTCTTTACGATCGTCGAGCAGAACTTCAATACCTTTAGCGCGCAGCTGCTGATAGATATCCTCAGCGACTTCCTTCACGCGGAAAGATTTGTGCATGTTCATTGGCAGAATGGCAACGTGGAAAGGTGCAATCGCGTCTGGCCAGATGATGCCGCGTTCGTCATGGTTTTGCTCAATCGCTGCCGCGACAACACGCGTTACACCAATACCGTAGCAGCCCATCGTCAGAGTCTGGTTACGGCCGTCTTCGCCCTGAACGGTCGCTTTCAACGCTTCAGAATACTTGCTGCCCAACTGGAAGATGTGACCCACTTCGATACCGCGTTTAATTTGCAGCGTGCCTTTACCGTCTGGACTGATGTCGCCTTCAACCACGTTGCGGATATCTGCAACCTGCGGCAATGCCACATCACGCTCCCAGTTGATGCCAAAATAGTGTTTGCCATCAATGTTCGCGCCAGCGCTGAAGTCGCTCATGGCCGCAACGGTGCGATCGACAACGACAGGAATCGACAGTTTGACCGGGCCTAATGATCCTGGGCCTGCGCCGATGATTGCACGAATTTCTTCTTCCGTTGCAAACGTCAGCGGACTTGCGACCTGAGCAATTTTCTCAGCTTTGATTTCGTTCAGTTCGTGATCGCCGCGCACCAGCAATGCAACCAGTTTATGCCCGCTTTCTTCCGTAGCTTTCACCAGCAGCGTTTTCACTGTTTTTTCTACCGGCAATTTAAACTGCTCGACCAGTTCGGCGATGGTCTTGGCGTTTGGCGTATCCACCACGCGCAGCTCTTCCGTCGCTTCGGCACGGCCTAACTTCGGCGCGACAGCTTCTGCCAGTTCAATGTTTGCCGCGTAGTCGGACTCCGTTGAGAAAACGATATCGTCTTCACCGCTGGCCGCCAGTACCTGGAACTCATGGGATGCATTGCCACCGATAGAACCCGTATCTGCCTGAACCGCTCTGAAATCCAGATCCATACGGCTGAAAATCTTGCTATAAGCGGCGTACATGGCGTCGTAGGTGACCTGCAACGATTCCTGTGAAGTATGGAAAGAGTAGGCATCTTTCATCAGGAACTCACGCGAGCGCATCACGCCAAAACGTGGACGAACTTCATCACGGAATTTGGTCTGAATCTGGAAGAAATTCAGCGGCAACTGCTTATAAGAGCTGATTTCATTACGAATCAGGTCTGTAATCACTTCTTCGTGTGTTGGGCCGAGTACGAACGGGCGTTCGCCACGATCGACAAAGCGTAGCAGTTCTGGGCCATACTGATCCCAACGTCCACTTTCCACCCATAAATCGGCAGGTTGAACAACCGGCATTGAGACTTCAATGGCGCCCGCGTTGTTCATCTCTTCGCGCACGATGTTTTCAACTTTTCTCAAAACACGTAAACCGGTCGGCAACCAGGTGTAAAGGCCGGAGGCCAGTTTACGAATCATTCCTGCACGGAGCATCAACTGATGGCTGATGACTTCCGCATCGGCTGGTGTCTCCTTGAGGGTGGAGAGCATGTATTGGCTAGTACGCATGGGGTTTTAGTTCCGTTAGAACAACAAATAGCATAGGGCTGCCGCGCAGCCGAAGGCGCATAAAAAGTGGTTTAGTTTACCAGCGTGGGCTGCGTGTCAAAAGAGAGTAGGAACAATTTTAGAATATATTGCTGGACTCGTGTCTTAACACGCGTGAGACGGGTCGAGGCTTAACACTTCGGTTTGTTCTCCACAGACGCGCCAGCGCACATTGAATTCTAACAGTAAAACGGCGTATTCTCGCGTGGCGCTTTCCCCTTTGCGGTAGGCGGGGCGCGGATCTTGCGCCAATACCTGCGAGATAAAGCGTTTCAACTGAGGATATTTCTTTTGGTGTTCGGCAATCTGGTTTTCTGCATACGGCGAAAAAAATACCGGCATCGTGGCATCGGGAGCCATTTGGGCAAAACCCGCTCGCGCCTGAGGATGGCTTTCTGCAAAAGGCAGGTAAGGCTTGATATCGACGACTGGTGTGCCATCGACCAAATCAAGGCTGCCTAATTCGAGCGTAATGGCTTCGCCTTTTGCGCGGATTCCTTTTAATTCAACCAGCGACATACCGACAGGATTGGGGCGAAAAGTGGAGCGCGTAGCGAAAACGCCTGTACGAGTATTTCCTCCCAGACGCGGTGGTCGAACCGTTGGGCGCCAGCCGCCTTCCATCGTTTGATGAAAGATGAACAGTATCCAAATATGACTGAAATTCTCTAGTCCCCGCACACAGTCGGCTTGGTTATAGGGCGGTAAGAGCTGAAGTTCTCCACCTCCATCTTCAATCAGACCCGGTTGCCGCGGAATGGCAAATTTTTCTTTATACGGTGAGCGGATAATCCCGATCTGATTGAAAACAAATTGACTCATTGTGCAGAGACTTTCAGCGCGGTGCCTTGGCAAACGACTTGGCTATAGCAACCCGCTACGCCGCTAACGGTTTGGCATTCATGCAGTAAAACCGCATTGGCCTTCATTGCCGTTGCGCGGTTCTGCATTCTTTTACGTGCATTTGCCGTGTTGGGAGGCGAGTCCTGAGCGCTGACCTGACATGAAGAGCCTGAAACTTCACCCATATCGCGGAAAGGTTTACCGACTAATTCTTCAGCGCTTTTATATAGCACGGCTGGAGCAGGGCGAACGGGTGGCTTTGGTTTCGGTGCGGGCTCTACGGCTTTGGTTTCAACAACAGGTTGAGGAACGGGTGCCTGTGGCTTCTGAAATAAAGAACAGCCTGTCAGCGACATGGCTAACAATATAAAGGGAACAGCACGCATTAAAGGATTCCTCTGCTTTTTCTCAAAGAGCAAGTATTGAAGCAAGCAATTGCACAAATAACAAGACGGGCCGTAGCCCGTCTTGCAGATATCTTTTAATTAAACACATTAGGGCAGGATTACCAGCCTTTCACTGCGCCGCCATTAAAGATTTTATTTGCTGCGTCATTGACTTCGTCAGACTGGTAAGCTTGAACGAATTTCTTCACGCTTTCAGCGTCTTTGTTGTCTTCGCGTGAAACCAGCAGGTTTACATACGGAGAATCTTTCTCTTCAACAAACAGGCCATCTTTAGTTGGCGTCAGGTTAATCTGGCTAGCGTAAGTGGTGTTGATGACAGCCAGCGCGATTTGCGCATCATCTAAAGAACGTGGCAGCTGTGGCGCTTCCAGTTCAACCAGTTTGATATTTTTCGGATTTTCAGTGACATCCAGTACCGTTGGCAGCAGGCCAACGTTATCTTTCAGTTTAATCAAGCCGACTTTTTGTAGCAGCAGCAGGGAGCGGCCCAGATTGGTCGGGTCGTTTGGCAGCGCAATTTGCGCACCATCTTGCAGCTCATTCAGCGATTTGATTTTTTTGGAGTAACCGGCAATCGGGTAGACAAAGCTATTGCCGACAGAAACCAGTTTATAACCACGATCTTTGATCTGCTGATCCAGATAAGGTTTGTGCTGGAAAGCATTCAGATCGATGTCACCTTTGCTCAGGGCTTCATTTGGCAACACGTAATCGTTAAATGTGACTAACTCAACGTCCAGGCCATATTTGTCTTTCGCCACTTTTTGCGCGATTTCCGCAACTTGTTGTTCTGCGCCAACAATAACGCCGACTTTAATATGATTAGGATTTTTTTCTTCCTGCCCACATCCCGCTAGCGCCAGAGCACCAATAAGTGCGCCAATGGTCGCAATAGATTTCAGTTTAATCGCCATATCCTTACCCCTAATTAACTGTTTTTGGCAGATGCCCTCAGGCAAATGCGTATTGTGGTGATTACTTATGTGTGACAGCTTTTACTGCTCTGTCGCCGCAGAATTGAATCAGGTAAACCAAAACAACCAGTAATATTAATACCGTATTCATGACCGTCGCGTTATAACCAATATAACCATACTGATAACCAATTTGACCTAAGCCGCCTGCGCCGACGGCACCACCCATAGCAGAATAGCCTACGAGCGTAATGAGAGTGATGGTTGCAGCATTAATTAGCCCCGGTAACGCTTCCGGCAGTAATATCTTTCTAATGATTTGCATCGGCGTCGCACCCATTGCACGGGCGGCTTCGATCAGGCCAGTTGGAATTTCAAGTAGTGCATTTTCCACCATGCGGGCGATAAACGGGGCTGCACCTACGGTGAGAGGAACGATCGCCGCTTGCAGACCAATAGAGGTTCCGACAATGATGCGGGTAAAGGGAATCATCCAGACCAGCAAAATAATGAACGGAATCGAGCGGAAAATGTTTACCAGTGCAGAAACGATCCGGTACAGCTTTGGATTGGCAATGATTTGCCCCGGACGCGTGGTATACAATAAAACGCCTACAGGTAAGCCAAGCACAAAGCCAAAGAAACCAGAAACGAACGTCATCGCGACGGTTTCCCATACTCCCTTGGCCATTAACCACATCATTGCTTCAGACATAACCCAGAACCTCAACTGTAACGTGACTTTCCTGCAGGAATTGGATTGCGGCTTTGATATCTGCATCGTTGCCGTGCATTTCTGTCAGCATGATGCCGAACTTGACGCCGCCGGCATAATCCATCTGAGCACTAATAATGTTGTTGTTAATGTTAAAGCGCCGAGCAACCTCGGACAGCAGTGGGGCATCCACTGATTTGCCGGTAAATTCCATCCGTAATAACGGCGTAGTTTCTGGACGAGGCTCTGGTGACAAACGAGTGAGGTAATCGTCAGGGATATCCAGATGTAACGTTGACTGAATGAATTTCTGCGCCAGCGGCGTTTTGGGATGCGAGAAGACTTCGCTTACGGTGTCCTGCTCGATGAGCCGTCCGTCACTGATCACCGCAACCTGATCGCAAATGCGTTTCACCACATCCATTTCATGTGTAATAAGAAGAATGGTGAGGCCAAGACGGCGATTGATGTCTTTCAGTAATTCAAGAATCGAACGCGTCGTTGCAGGATCTAATGCACTGGTTGCTTCGTCACACAGCAGAACCTTGGGATTGCTCGCCAGCGCGCGGGCAATAGCGACACGCTGCTTTTGTCCGCCGGACAAGTTGGCTGGGTACACGTCATGTTTATCTGCTAGCCCAACCAGCTCCAATAATTCATTCACGCGCTTGGCAATATCCGCTTTTGGTGTGTTATCCAATTCCAGCGGTAGCGAAATGTTGCCAAAAACGGTACGCGAAGCGAGCAGGTTGAAATGTTGAAAAATCATGCCGATTTGACGGCGAGCGCGTGTCAGTTGGCTATCGGATAGCTGGGTCAACTCTTGCCCATCGACCAGCACTTTCCCCTCTGTTGGGCGTTCCAATAAATTGACGCAGCGGATCAGTGTGCTTTTACCTGCGCCCGATGCACCGATAACGCCATAGATTTGCCCGGTGGGGACGTGAAGGCTGACATCAGAAAGTGCGGTAATGGCCCGCCCATTCTGCTGGAAAACCTTAGTAATATTAGAAAGTTCAATCATATGTTTTTATCGTAAGTGCCTATGGCTGGATAAATTAGTTTCTGTATCAACAGAATATGAAATGGATGTTAGGGCGTCTAGACGGCTAAGTCAATCGGGATTGTCATGGCTCTACATTCTCTCTGTGGGAGAAAACATGCGATACTACTGCGCAATTTCCGCCATTCAGGAGCAAAGTCAGTGGCACAAAGCGTTCCAGCAATTTTTCTTGATCGTGACGGTACGATCAATGTCGATCACGGTTATGTCCATGAGATTGACGATTTTCAATTTATAGATGGTGTTATCGATGCTATGCGCGAGTTGAAGAGCATGGGGTTCGCGCTGGTTGTAGTGACGAATCAGTCCGGCATCGCCCGCGGTAAATTTACAGAAGATCAGTTTATGCAACTGACAGAATGGATGGACTGGTCGCTGGCAGACCGCGGTGTTGATCTGGATGGCATCTACTTTTGTCCGCATCACCCTGAAGCTGGCGAAGATGAGTATCGGCAGGTCTGTGATTGTCGTAAGCCTGAGCCGGGTATGTTGCTTTCCGCACAGAGTGAACTGCACATTGATATGGCAGCATCTTATATGGTGGGGGATAAGGTAGAGGATATGCAGGCTGCCATTGGCGCTGGTGTGGGAAATAAATTACTGGTTCGCACCGGTAAACCGGTTACTGAGCAGGGCGAAGCGCTGGCTGATGGTGTGCTGGAAAGCCTCGCAGAGCTGCCAAAATGGATAAAAACGCGCAGTTAACAAGCGGAACGAATGAAAGATGCGCAAACGGAAAAAAGTTTACTAGATTTGCTTGCGCTTCTGAATCGGC
>NZ_LXFY01000014.1:0-37815 GCF_021432585.1 Pectobacterium sp. IFB5596 | reverse complement strand
GGGATCGCCTTTGCCAGTAACTGGCTAATAAGTAAGCTAAATCAGAATACCCTTTCTGTCAAGACCACCAGAATGACCACCAATTTTTGTTAATCTCTCGGTGGTAAATGCCTGCTATCACACCTGCGGTGATATCGGACATTTATGTTTGATGTAACAATACTGTTGAGTTCTTTTATAGTGTATTACTTAAAACACCCTCAAGAAATTCAAAGTAGGAGCTATGTTACTAATTCTAACGTTTACTCTGTCGTGAAACATCTAAAACGAAAATATCGACTAAACCACGGAGAACAACAGGTAATACTGCTTCAATACTGATTTTAAGTTCCTGAGCAGTTTTGATACTGTGGAGCTTGCGGCCTGCAACGGTCTTACTCTCTCCAAACCATATAGCAAGAAAAATACCCTGCTGCTCGGCATCTGGGTGGATAGAATAACGGTCATAGAGTTGGGCTGAAGCGGCAGAATATAACTCTCTGTGCCACTGGCCTTTGACTTCCGTAACCAGCAGCCGTCTTTTTCCACCAATCAACTTAGATGCCGTGAAGTCACTCCTGTTTTGACCTTTCAACTGATGCTCAGGTGTTATCGATATGCCCTGAGGTTCGAGTCTTAAATTGAGACGTTCAGCAATGATCTCCGTAGACTTTACCTCATCAAGGCGTTCATTTTTTTCATAGAAGCGATCTGCCGAGTTAAACTCCCCGCCATCAATCGATTTCTGGAAATCATGAAGCTCCTGAAGAACTAACTGACGCAGGCCTTCAACAGTAACCACTGAATCACAATCCAGATGTTGGACTATTTCATCTGGCGTCGGTGGTTCAAAATCCCTGAGCGCTTTTTTCCTGAGCTGACCAGCATATATACTTTGCAGCCCTTGATGCTGGCTCGTGAAACGTGGATCGGTAAGAAGGCGACCCAGTACAGGTATTGCATTATCAGGAATATCTGATTCAATTGACCAAATTAAATCAGTCAAAAAGCGGTAGGCTTTTTCTTCTTCAGGCCTATCGTTGCCCCAATGACTTGGCAGTTCAACACATTGCCATTGTTCAAAGAAAGCGTCTAAAATGGTTTCAACCTTAATTGAGGTAAGTTCCGGCCAGACACGATGCTCGCTTCGGCTCATACGGCCAGAACGTTCATAAAAATGCAGTAAATTATCTTTGTTAGATTTTAGCCATGCCCAATAAGTAGCTGTAATGTTCTCGAGAAAGTAGAACTCACGTACCAGCCAGAAAATTCGCTTGCGTTCAAAATCCTCATCTTCTGTCGGATTGGGCCAGCCTGATATTATCTCTGAGCAACGCTCTGCAATAATCTCTTTTAAATCCTCACGATCGCCGTATTGAGCAGCAATTTCAAAAAGTGTATCTACTGAGTTAAGGGATAAATCAGTAAAACGACGAAGCCATTCAATGGAAAGTTTAGTGCGTGAATGACGAAAGACCTCTTCTCCACTTAACATCCAAATTTCAGGGTGAGGGCATGGCTGAGCGAGTTGGGGTTCAACATACTGTCGGAGATATTTTTCCGCACTTTCACTATCAGGGAAAATGAGGCGGTCTATTTCAGTCTGTAGCGCGTCACGTTCTTCCGTCGAAACTGAGTCATATCCCATGTGAATGTTGGTTCTTAATGCTGTAAGCAATTCGGTATTGACGCATTCAAGATTGCCTTCTGCACGTAAAATCTCCAGACATGCTGCATATAAAACTGTCTCAGAATACCTGTGCTTAGATTCACATTGTAGAGCTGCTAGTTCGGGTAGGGTGGGAACCACGGGAGTAATAAAATCCAGACAATTTCTTAACGCAGTCCGAACCAGCTTCTCGTCACCAAACTCCAATTCAATTTTTTCTGGATGCATGAGCACAAGTTCTGCAAAACGCACCAGACAATCCCAGTGACGACCACGTTCTACAACATCTCTGTTTTCATTAACAAATTTTATGTTTTTAGCGTGAATCTCTCGTTGCTTTTTATCATGGCGTTTCCTGCTTCGGCTATGTCTGAATCTCCAGAACTGGTGTTCCTGCTCGGATAATTTCATTGCATTGTTGTATCTGGCCCATTCGCGCATAAACGCGGGTTTGGAAAGGGCGTGCTGACGCATTTGTGTCCGCAAATCATCGGGACCTTGCTCTTCCTTGTTTCTGTAGCGTTGGTGGCTGGCAAGAAAACTCGCCCATAGGTCAACATTATCTGTTTCAAACGCCAGATTGAGGACAAATTTATAGTCATTCCTCCATAAATGAAGGCCTGAATGTGAGTGCAGGTGTCCGTCGAACTTTTCTACTCTTGTGTTGAATATTTCATTACGATCCGTTAATGGCCCGAATACATGAGCAATGATCTCCTGACGAAGTGTGTCATTTTCCCGAAGCACCTGTACCGATTTGCTTTGATCGGCTTGGCATTGGCGATGAAAATTGAGATTACCTATCCATTGCCAGATCCTCACAGGATCAAACGGCGCTTGAGCTAATTCAAAATAGCGATCGACCATTGAACCGACGATCTTACTTACCCCATTGCGGCAATCACATTCATAGGATTTTTTCCCACAATGGCAATGAAGATTATGGGTTAATTCGTCTAGAAGAAGTTCAAGAGTATGCGGTGAAAAACAGGAGATAAGCTTTTTAATAAAATAACGAGAGCCAACGACCCTTTCAAATTGTTCTTTGTGATCGGGATAGAGGTTCGCACAGATGCGTAAGAATCCAGAGAGATATTTGTGGTCAAATTTCTCCGCTCCTGTAACTTCGATAATGTTAGCTGCAATATTGAGTGAAATATTACTCGCTTCAAAAATTAAAACGGCTAAAGCGCCAATGAAATCGTACTCTTTGACATTTAGTAAGCATTTGCTTGCTAAGGTACGAATGTGTTTAGACTCGTTGGGATTTAAAATAAGCAGACTTAATTCGGGCGTCAACTGACTGTTTACCGGTGAGTCTGTCAGAAGTTCTAAAATTAAATCACGTAAATGACCATCATTACCCATCGTTAAAAGAGGCTTTATTTCTTCAATAACATCTTGCGTGAAAAAACCAGCCGCGCTGAACCGGCGCCAGAAATCGCTCCGACGAAAGTAAGGGTCTGCGGCTTCAATCTCTTTGAGTCGATGAAGAAGTTGTCGCTTCGATGAACGTTCAAGTTGTGATGGATCGCCGTTTGCGAGTGCAGCATAAGCGTCAAGCTCAATAATGGATTCCTGTACTGACTTGTTGCCTAATGCCGCCATCCATCCGAGCAGACCTCTCAACTCATCCCTGGCAGTACCGTTCGGTGCAATAATAGGCAAGCACTTTGCTAAAGTGAGAACATCCACAGGGTCGGCTATTCGTTTAATAAGATAATCCGCTGCGCAGTATTCAGCGACGATCTTATGAACCGGGCGGTGCTGGTCTTCCTTATCGCCGGGTTTGAAAAGCTGGGTTGACAATATGTCGTAACAGGCAGTACTGCCGCTAAATAACGCTGGCAGCATGGGATACATCCGGTTTGCAGTCGCATCGATGGTGCTGATTCCTTCGGCACCCGACAACAGAAGTTTGGCATAAATCTCGGCAGAAAATGAAATCTTCTGTGCAACGGAAAGAGGTACTGAGGCTTTCGGGATATCTGGGTTGACTTCCTTAGCCAGTCGTTCGGCCGCTAAAGCAAAGATTGAACGTTTGTCGGCAAATCTCCTGTCGCTTTCTAAATAGGCATCGGTGAACATTTTCAGAAACTGGGGGTTTGGTAACAACATGTCTAAACTAAACCGTGTTACTTCAGTCTGGAATGCAAAGAAGTCTTCTTCTGGCGCATGGTACTTAAAGATGGCGTGTTGTTCGTTTTGATCGAATTCTATCAGCCTCACAACCGTAGGGGAGAAACCAAGAATTTTTTCAAAAATACTGGTAGAAGCCAGTCCCCATTCGCTTGACCTGCTCGACATGATTACATGAGTCGGCTTTGATGTTCTGGCGAGCGCAAGGAGTTTATGAATACCTGATTGATCGATTCTGGCGACTTCATCAACGGCATCAATCACCAGTGGGCTATTTTCTTTATCTGCTCTCACATAAGCAAATACGCTGGCATTTATGACAGAAGTGTTCAGTTTTAGAGCAAGACTTTTCATCAGCTCCGTTTTCCCGCCGCCGGGTTCTGCTAATACAACAATGTGCGTTGATGCAGCCAACAACTCTGTCTCTGTGTATGTCTTGTCATCGTGTGTAAAATTACGTTCAAGATAGAAGGTTGAATTCATAGTTACAAAATGCTTCGTTTTGGATAGCCCAAATATTCCAGCAGAAAGGAACGCTGCGCCTGATTTTTCTTGCTTCTACCAGAGATAGTAAGGCATTTTTTCTTTATTGGGGGGACTGTTTTATCAACTGTTGACCGCGTTATACAACTTATTGACATTCATCACATTTCGTAATCGTGATATGCAAGTGATCTTACCCACCAATAGTGGATTCGTGACTAATTGAGTGCATTTTAGGTGAGAAGGCCATACTGCCAAAGAAGGTCTGAGTTAATACCGCTATTTAAACCCCAAACCCATTTCACCTTTGCTGCGTAAGGGGCGCTACGCTCGGCTATGCAGGGCCAAGTTTTTTCTCCTGTGCGCTTTTCGTGCTTCATATCAGCTTCCGGTTAATCGTTTCCCAACACAATCCGTCCCGCAAGGGTAAATGGCACGCATTCTGCGCCCTTGCAGTACAGAACGATGCCGGGAAAGCGAACCGTCAGGCGATACGAAGACGAAAATCACACCACTGACGGAGAAAAAACCATGACGATTTCCCTGCATACCCAGACTAGCGCCCCTAACACCGCCGCGGCGACCAGCGTATCCCCGTTGGAGCAGTCAGGCTCCTCAAAAACGAAATTTTCCAAAACTAAAACCGATATTTATCAGACCGTCACCGATAACATCATTGCAGCGCTTGAAGCCGGTGTAAAACCGTGGTCTTGCCCGTGGCAACGAGTGCCAGGCATGTCTGGGTTGCCTTCCAACTTCGCAACCGGTATCGCGTATAGCGGAATGAATATCATGCTGTTGTGGTGCAGTGCGTCAAAACAGGGTTTTGGTGATTCACGCTGGATGACCTACAAACAAGCACAGGCAGTCGGAGGGCAGGTTCGTAAAGGTGAGCACGGCACGACAGCTATTTTCTATACGACCTTAGAGAAAGAAAACGAAGACGGTGACATCGACCAGATCCCGATGCTGAAAACCTTCAATGTATTCAATGTTGAACAAATTGATGGCCTTCCGCTGACAACTGAAACAGTCAACCCAGAAGCAACCTTTGACCCGTTGCCGGAGGCTGAAAATCTGTTCCAGAAGAGCGGCGCGAACATCATTGAGAAAGGACAAAATGCCTTTTTCAGACCCTCAACCGATGAGGTCTGGTTACCCGAGCGTCATCTTTTCGCTGATGCTGCTAACTTTTACGCTACCGGCCTGCATGAGCTGGTTCACTGGAGTGGTGGTAAAAAACGACTTAACCGTGAAATGAAAGGTAAATTTGGCAGTGCAGATTATGCGGAGGAGGAATTAGTGGCGGAGCTGGGAAGTGCTTTTTTGATGGCGGATTTGGGGATTGCCGGAGAGTTTCAGCACGAAAGCTATATTGCTTCCTGGCTGAAAGCACTGAAAAACGATAAGCGCTATGTTTTCAAAGCGGCCAGCGCCGCCTCAAAAGCGCATCGTTATCTGATGGATAAGATTTGAGTCGGAGATGATTAGTCGCAAAGGAGTGCGGCTTTAACCTTATTGCGGGGCAGGGAAGGTGAGAGATGTTTAAGTTTCCCTGCGAATTTTCTGGACATAATATGCCCAGAAAATTCGCAGGCTGCGGGTGCGGGCGACAAAGAGCCCGCGCATCCCTTTAGATATATTAGCTTAAACTTGATCTGGCAGTGTTCTCTGTTAAAACACGATTTAACCTGACAGTCTGCAACGAGCGAGGAGCGGACATTTCACTTCTAACGACTCAGTAAAAACATTGAATTAATCATACATTCGTCAACGCTCTCACCACCGTAACAACTGCTGAGGATCAGCCCGCAAATACATCAGAAGTGGTATTAAACGAACAGTGTTGAGTGCCAATCAGTTTTTCAGGCGCAAATCTCATTCTTACCGTACATTTTGAGTGGATTATCGTAGGCCCTCAGATCCTGTATCCTGCAATTTAAGCGAGTTGTCGGCAAGACTGGTCTCAGTCAGCAAGAGATGTAATGAGTGTCTCTGTTTCATCTAGCAGCAAAGTTTGCACCAAAACACACGAGCAGCAATGCTTGCTGTCAGTGCTGTTTGTTAGCTATCATCACTGTTAGCTCTTTAGCGTATGGACGGTTTTTGCGTCTAGTCGGGCGGTTAGCCAGACTCTAACTTATTGAGCACTTTTATGATTGCGATAAACACTTCATCGCATCATAAAGTGTTATGATGCGATGAAGTGTTTATCGCGGCTTCTAGTAAAGGGCTTTCAGGGTGACAGAGCATAATTGCGCGTTCTGCCCCCCTGAATTATAAACGATAAATGAAGATAGAGATCCCATATCAGGACATCGGCATTAGCAGAATTAAGCTTGCATCTACTGCACGGCGAAGTCCGCTAAAGTATAAAGTCTATAAAATACCCAAGCGTAGCTCTGGCGTCAGAGTAATTGCGCAGCCAACCCCAGAAGTGAAAGATCTGCAACGCAAACTCGTTGATTTTCTTCGCACTCAACTCACAGTCCATTCCTGCGCCACCGCTTATGAACCGGGGAAAGGCATAAGGGAAAACGCACAGCAGCATGTAAACAATCGTTATCTGTTGAAGATGGATTTTTCCAATTTCTTTAACAGCATCACGCCAGAGATATTTAAAAATGCGCTGTTGCATGATTCAGTGGAAATTGATGACAACACTTTAATGTTGTTGATCAATATCTTTTTTTGGTGTCCGGGTAAGAAACTCTCGGGGAAATTGGTATTAAGTGTCGGCGCACCGTCATCACCGTTTATTTCTAACTATGTGATGAAAAAATTTGACCAGTTGCTGTCGGAAATATGCGATCAGGCGGGTATAACCTACACCCGTTATGCGGATGATATGACCTTTTCAACTCAACGTGAGAACGTGCTGTTTATGCTCAAAGAGCAAATTGCCACGCTGATTGTGCAGTCCGGTTATGAAAATATCACCATCAATGAAAGCAAAACTGTATTTTCATCAAAAGCGCATAATCGTCATGTCACTGGCGTGACCCTGACGAATGACAACCAACTGTCGGTTGGCCGGAAAAATAAACGTTATGCCTCATCATTGATCTTCAGATTTAAACTGGGAGAACTCAGTACTGATGAAACTCTAACGTTAAAAGGCTTGCTTGCACATTATTTTCATATTGAGCCGCAATTTAAGCTTTCAATGCAAAAAAAATACGGTGTAGAAATCATTAGCGATATTGTAAATTATCAGGAATGAATAAATGAATCGGACGGTTAAAAAAATAAAAATGGGTGCTGATCATGATAATTCTATCAAAGACCAGTATAAAATGTTTAAGTATTATAAAGAGGGAATGTTTGTTGAAGTCGACCCTGCTAAATCTTCACGTTATCGTCAGATGTGTCTTAATAACCTGAAAGAATCACAGTTTCGTTTAAAAAGAGTAAGGCTGGTAAACTATAAAGGTTTTAACGAACTATCGATTAATCTAGATAACGATGTTATTCTAATCGCCGCAAATAATGGCTATGGTAAGACGGGGATTCTGGAAGCGATTTATCTTTCTCTTTCATGGTTTTATCGACTGGTTTATGGTTCTAACCAGGGATGGAAGTTCGGTGATAAATACATCAACCGCCTAGTCAGTAATGCCGTGATGCTAGTTAATCTGGATGTTTCGGTGGGGAATGACAAAAAGTCCTCCGACTATCAGATCGACATTGCCCGCTCCCTTGGTACTTTTTCGGTTAAAAGTGACTACGCTGATTTTAAAGAGCTGGCTGAAATGTATATGGAATTTCAGGACAGTGGCATTGTGGCGCCGATGTTTGCTTACTACTCGGTAGAGCGAGGTAAGAATTACCCAGACGGTGGATTCACGTCTGTGATTGAAAGCGGTTCCAACAAGCTGTTGGATAAACTTTATCCGGACTCTTCACTGACGCTTTCTTCTAATATCTTCGCTAACTTTATAAAATGGGCTTCCGAAATAAAGATAAAAAAAATCGTTTCTAGCGAAGATGAACAAAGCGAAAAAATTAAAAGTCTCAAGGAGTTCATCTATCACATCAGTCATTCTGATCTTACAGATGAAATAAAAAACACACTAATTAGCCAGAAAGAGAAGGAAGTCGAAATCATCTTTAGCAGCCAGTCGTCGGATAAGTCGACCAATCTTGACCGGATGGAAAAGATTGTGGATATGATTTTCGCACTGGGATGCGATTTCATCGATGATATTTCTTCTATCCAGTTAAAATACGATGAAAAGCTGGAGGCATTAGATCTTGTATGTGTAAAGCGAGATTGTGAAATCAGTGCTTCCTATCTCTCTCATGGTGAGAAGAGCACGCTTTCATTGCTATTCGATATCGCTCTGAAGCTGATCTATACCTGTGGCACCGAAGACCCATTTAACGGTCACGGAGTCGTCTTTATTGATGAAATTGAATTACACCTGCATCCCTCATGGCAGCAGTCCCTGCTTAGTAAACTGAAAAAAACCTTCCCGAATGTCAAAATTATTGCCACCACCCATAGCCCTAATATCCTGAATACCGTTGAAGAGCAGGCGATCAGGAAAATTAAAGTTAAGGATAATCGATTTTATATTGAGATCCCGACCTTTTCATATGGTGCCAAGTCTTCTCAGGTGCAGAGTGATATCCAGGATGTTGCAGCACGGCCCGATGTCGAGCCAGTACAAAATCTTGCACGTTTCCGTGAAATGATGAAAAACAATCAGTACGACACGCCAGAAGCACAGGCGCTTCTGGAGAAAATTCTGCAATGGGGCGATGATCATGACCCGGATGTCACCAAACTGAAAATTGATCTGGAACTCAGAATAAAGCGTAATGCCAAAAAGGTTAGCAAGGAGCAGTAATGAGAGGCTTTAGGAAAGCGCGACTGAGCAATGACATTCTGGACGATTATATTGCAGTGCCAGGAAATGAGAATAATGGCTGGAAGGATGAATTCTATACCACCCTGGCTTCTCCCGACCGGAACAGTCTGAAAAATGAGATAATTACCGATCAGGCTGGTCTCTGTGCCTATTGTGAAAAAGCACTCAGAGATGAAGGTGACAACAAACCACTAGGATTTAAAGTTGAACACTTTATTCCTGAAAACAGCAAAACTATTAAAAAAATGATTGCGGCCGGGCAGCCCGCCCCCACAACTAACTACTCGCTGTTGTGGATCAATCTGTTGGGGTGCTGCTTTGGCGGGGAACATGCGCGCTCAGCAAGCTATATTGGGTCCCTGACAGATGAAGCTAATCTGAGCTGTGATGTGCCCAAATCCAATCATAACTGGTCAGAATTGATCCTCGATCCTTCGCAAGAGCTTCCAGACGATGGAACATGGTTTGAATTCGATGAAGAAGGATTGATGAATGTCTCCGCAGATTGCCCGATTCAGTATGTGGATAAAGCCCGGCAATCAATAGAAATGCTGAATTTAAACTGTGTCAGATTAACCCGTCTACGGCTGGCAGCACTGGAGTCACTTAGTTCTATTAGTGATCAAGCGGATATCGCTGCATTACTCAGCAAGGATGCTGCAGGTATCTACGGTGAGTTTATCTCGCTGAGAAAATGGTATCTGGCTTAAGTTCTTGCGCTCTCTTAGGGGGCTGCGCCGTCTGCCCCGCTCTGCTATGCGTTTAAAGGCATTGAACCCGACTTCAATTATCAATATGCCTTCCTGCATCACCTGAATAAGCATTGGACCTCCGTGCTGCCGCGATACGCCTGCGAGCAATGTTCACATAATCCTCTTCTCGCTCAATACCGATGAAACATAAACCTTCCATCGCCGCAGCTTTGCCGGTGCTTCCACTCCCCATAAAGGGATCAAGTACAGTGCCGCCCGTGGGAGTAATCAGGCGGCAAAGGTAACGCATCAGCTCGGTGGGCTTTACACACATATGATTGTTACCCTTACCACGGTCTTTTTTGCTGGCTTTTGCACAATAAAAGAACCGACTTGGACCACTAATTTCTGCCTGCTGAGGAGTATCCGGGAACATAGCAAGTACTGTATCACTGCCATCATGGATAAGATTGGCAGGCCAGCGACCGTCGCGGTTTCCTTGTTTGGGGGAATCACCATCACCTTTATTTCTGCCTCGCCACATATGGTTAGGATCGGTACCACCGGGTCCATTAGGGTAATCATAGGGGGATTCCCCCTCTGCAAGAGGGATCCTGCACTTGCTGATGTTCAGAGTGCCGGTACTATGCACACATAAGTTCGATGCTATTGAGCCTTTGAATGGCTTACGGGCAAGGGTAATCGGCTCCAGTGCCGGTTTTAACGCGTGGTGAGATTTAGGAAAGCCCGAACCGTATATCCAGCCCAACATTCCGTCACGTCCAAATACTGCGTCCAGCAATTTGAGCTGGTCCGGAGACAAACTTTCAATGAGGGCCTGAGCAGCAGTGCTGGTCTCGTAGAGAAATACAATCATGTCACGTATTTCAAAGCCCGCATCCTCAATACGCGCTGCCATTCGGTGTTGAGTGCGAGAGCCCGCGAACGACAGCAAATGACCACCGGGTTTGAGTACGCGCAGACATTCTTTCCAGATGGCTTGTGAAGGAACATCATAGTCCCATGTCTTACCCATGAATTTAATACCATAGGGCGGGTCGGTCACAATGCTGTCCACAGAGTTGCTCGGCATATTGCAGATACGTCAAGGCAGTCGCCATGAGTCAAAATGTCATGCATGGCGTTCCCTCCCGTCATCGCCACCAACTGATGAAGATGAGACCTCGTGCTTATTAATGACGCTATATTCCAGTTCATCAAGGGTGCGGAAGAGAAACATCTCCCGGCTTTTCGCATCAAACGGGACGGGAACGTTGTTCCTCATCACCGTCCTGATACTGTCAAACAGCCTTACCAGCGATTCTTTCGTTTTATCATCCGGCATAACATACATCGCGTAGTGCCAGCGTCCGGCGTCGCTGGCGGCGAGATGACTGTTAATGATGCTGATGTAACGGGCGCGGGTTTTCATCGACCGCTCTGTTTCCACCGCAACGATGGCACCGCTGCTTAAGGTAATAATGCCGTCCGGTCTGTGCCGGAAGCCCGGGTATCGCGACATAAACTCTCTCCGATCGCCGTTAAGCCAGCCTGTACCACCTTTTTCCTCAAGGGTGATCCTGACCCGCTGATTTAACAGTCGATGTTCCAGCGTCGAGTGTTTAAGTTTTCCCGGTTCAAAATAGGAGGGGAAAACCTTGTCATCAGCGCTAACCACCATCGCCAGTCCCTGCATGCTGAGCCCCCACAATGATTTTTTCCCGGTCAATACCGGATATTCGTGTTTAATCAGAAGGCCTATCGCAACCGCTTTATTGAGCAGTTTATACATCGCATGGTTATGTTTTCCTTTATAGCCGACAACTTTTTTTAAGGTCCGCAAATCAGAGAACGTTTCTTCCTTGAGAAAATACAGCAATGCCTGCATTCTCCGTTTTGCGGCTTCATTTCTTTCAGCAACGTTATGAATAAGCATTGATAGCCTCACAGGTTAATGGAGGGTTTGTGAATCTGATTTTCTTTTTCGGTGTGCGGAGGGTTTTTATGTTCAAATGAACACAGGTCGATATATTGCTTCTTCGCTGGTATGTGGAATAGTTTGGTTGCCTTCGCCAGATCGTTCTGGGTAAAAACAAAACCAACAAATTTGGGGAGGTTAAGCAACATGTTGCTGTCTATATAATATCGTTCAGCCTGGCGGATCATCCTGTCAGTATCCATTTTCTCCGTCAGGGATATATCCGTTTTAACTTTCCTCATTTCATCGTCAACCAGTATAGAGCCTGTCATTCTGGCGACCCAGTCGGCGGTATCTGGATCACGAAGGCGATAAACCAGCATAAACTTGCAATTCTCAATCACCGAACCAGCAACGGCATCACCCTCCAGATCTGCCGGGCAATCATACAAATCTTTTACCGACTGGTGGGCCATAATGATATGCACACCTTTGTCCCTCGCAGCGCCAAGCCCCTCAAGCGCAGGGCGGGAAAGGTGATATTTAAGTTCATCAAGAAAAATAGCGACAGGACGAGGTTTGCCTTTTATTCGATCACGCGTTTCAGCTATCTGAATTAAGCGAGTTAAAATCATTCGCTGAGCCGATATGATTTTCTGGTTACGCATTGAGCCGATGATGTAACAGCAGCCGCCTTCATCAAAAATGGTCTTTAAGGAAAATCCCTTATTGGCATTAATGGAGTTCACTAAAGCGATTTCCTCAAGCTCGCCATAAAAAGCAGGCACATCTTCACTGAGGGATTTCACAAAGTGAGTGTTAAATAAGTCGCGTAACGTCATTTCCTTTTCATAAATAGCTGCCGTATTTCTGGCTGCACGACGGTCGGCAATACGATAAAAGTCAGCACCTTCGCCTTTTTTACCCAGGCTGAAACCGGCATTAAACAGCTCCTCCAGCTGTTCATGAGAAATATCAGCCAGTAAATCAAGCTGAAAATTAAGGTCATTCAGGTTAATAAGAACAAATTTTTTTCCCGCTTTCTGACAGGCCTCCCGCAGAACATGCGGTGCCCACTCATCATTTTTAGGATCTTCGACAAATACGCCTTCACCTGACAGTATTGCCTGATAAAGCAGGACACAGGCGCTGACACCTTTACCGGAGCCGGTGGTGCCGATAAGGTCGGCGTGCTGAGTCTGAAACTCTTCGGCGGTGATATATTGCGGCTGATTGTCTTTATCCAGCCCGATGAAAATACCTTTATTCAGGTCAATATAATCCAGCGGATTATACGCAATACTGTCAGGTAACATATCCCTGACGTCACGAACATCCGTTCTGACGTTTCTTTCCAGTTTACTTTTTTTAATCATCCGATGTTTTAAACTGTCGATTTCACCCGTCAGCAACCTTCGGACTGCAATATAAAAAGCCAGACCTGCCAGCGTAAATCCGACAGTCAATATCCAAAGTGATAATCTGAGCAGGATGTCATTATCGAGCACTTTAAAGAAAAAACTCAGCCCCTGAATGGTTAGCGGTGACAGGGTGCCAAATATGAAAAAGAAGGTGGATATACCCGCGACTAATTTTAACCAAAAGGGGGCATTTTTTCTTTCTTCACGTGGCAGATTAAATATAAATGGCAGAGTCAGTCCGGCAAATATGGACAATATTACCGGATTGTGTTGCAGCCAGAGCAGAAAAAAAGAAAAGGCATCCGTAAAGGCATTCAGCCTTTGCATCAGATGAGTTCCCATTACAGTGACCTCCGGTCTGATTTCGGTGTGACGGGCGCATCACATGGGCGTCACCGATGGACGTTAAACCCCACGCCCATACGCGACGCCTATTGATGACGCCCATAAAAGAATGAAAAGCACTGAACGTCTCCGACGCTCATGCCCGTGTTCCGCGCTTTCAGAAAACAGCCGACGCATGGTCGTCAGTCCCCTGAAACGCCCGAATGACGGGCAACGGCGTGTGATATTACGCTCGGGCTGGACGCTCTCACTGCATATCACATCGGGGGTAATGTCGTGGCTGGACGCCGCGCCAAAATCCCCAGGGTCAAAGGCGGCACACCGTCGCCCGCTACGCGCGACCACCCCCTTTGAGACGCCGTTTTTCGCCTATTTTTTCTTTTGTCCGTTCCGGCCAAGCGAAAAAATGGGAAAACGCCTTCAAAGCGGGTGGTCGCGCCACGCTACCGGCTTTTGGCCGGAGACTTAGCTGCGACGGTGTGCGGGGCAAGCCCCCCAAATAAACCGCTATCGTGGGCGATAGCTTTTCGCTCGCTGGGGCGGCGAAATTTATTCGGCTCCCCCAGTCTGCAAAATCCGCGTGGGCGCGGCTGTTTGCAGATGGGTTCGGCGACGCAAATTAGCTATTTCTGCGAAATAGAATTTACTCGCCTTACGCCACTTTTAAATTTCTGCTATTCGCATAAATTTAAAAGCCTAAAACCGTCACGATCGGTGTCGAGTTTTCCATCCAGAGTTGACAGGAGGAACGGTAATAATCCCGATATTGTTATTACTGTTTTTCTTTTAATTCAATGACGCACGCGACCAAATTTATTAATTATCTGGTCGATGATTTTCGGGTCGGCTGATTTGCATTCGAGTAATAAAAATTTTCGGGCATCGGCGGTACGGTTGGGGTGAAATCCGTGTCTGTTATTTTTTACAACATTAAAGAAAGATCGTTCAGCAGACTGACATCCATTTCCTCCGCCGTTACCGGTTGTTTTACCGTACAGACATAAAACAATCTCACAGACATCAGCGGCCATTACGGAAGAGGGCAGTAGTAAGTTCATGCAGAAAAGGCAGGCGGTGAATAGGATCATTTTCATATCAAATACCTTTATTGGGAGTGAAGGGATTTAACTGTTCGTCTATCTGAATGTTTTCTTCATTTGATGGAGATGTACAGGTTTGAAATAAATATCTCCCATCCGGCGAATATCGCCGTGAATATCTACGCTGACGATGATATCTACGCATTTAAGCACCTTGCGTAACAACACATCGAACGGGATATTTTTGCAGTCAGGGTTCTCATAGCAGCGGTCAATGATCCCTTCAATACATTCTTCCGGGCTGCCTGCATGCAGGGAGGTGATAAGACCTTCATGCCCAGAACCGATAATTTTCAGCGCGTCCCAAGCCTCCCGCCCACGAATTTCCGCCAGCAGAATACGATCCGGATTCATACGGTAATTGGCCCGAATCAATCGACTGGGGGTGATAATCGCCTCGTCTCCGGCATCTGCTGGGTAAAACAGATGGACATAATTGGCGTGATGGTAAAACCGGATTTCGGGGTTATCTTCAATCGTGGTGAGCCTGAGATGTGCTGGAATATAGTGCAGCAGTGTCTTCATATAGGTGGTTTTACCGGAGCCGGTTTCACCAACAATAAAGAGGGTTTTGCCGTACTCGACGGCCTTTTCGATAAAGTGGGGGATATCGCCATTGTTGTAGCATCGGGTCAGTTCATCATCTTTACCTTCATTTCTCTCCTTACCGGCTATCCGATTATAAAAACCGGCATCAATCCAGGACTGATGTGTTTTCTGCTCAAGTGACGGATTTCGCAGCGTAATAGATACAGTATCCCGCTCACAGGCTGGGGGAATAATAGTCTGGACACGTTCACCTGATCCTAATGTGGCGGAAAGGATAGGGGAGGTATCATCGATATTATCCTCATTCCATGAGGCCAGTGCTTTGGCAAAAGCATGGCACTGACGTAACGTAACCGGAGAATCATGCTTCTGCCATCGACCGTTTATTTTGGTGTGGATCTCTCCGGGGCGGTTAATGGCGATTTCCGTCAGGCCATCCAGTTTGAGATAATCGCCGAACAACTGGTTTTTCATAAAATCCAGCGACAGATTTTCAGCGCTCATACCACCTCTTTTTTAGACGTAGTTGATAAACGGAAGAGAAATCGATATCCGTACCGGTCATGATGCCGATCACATCGCCCTGATTGAGGTACATCGTGGGCGGGATATTGATGCTGTTTTCTAACGCCGTTTTCGCCATTTCTGACGCGGCAGCGCGGGTGTTTTCGGTGTAATCGGTATTGCGGTCTTTCCCCGGTGCTGAATCTGATGCGGCGGCAGCCACATCTTGTACGGTACTCAACATCAACGCATTGCCGAACCGTTCCCAGAAATGGGTATCAATCCATCCGCTAATCCCAGCCTCACCCAACGGGCCGGTGGCTTCGGTATCAATCAGCGGGATTTGCAGGCTGCCGGGTTCCGGTGTGCGTAATTCCGTCCAGATAACAAACATCCGGCTCCGACCATGTTGCAGCGCTCCGGTGCGGTAGATGCCTCTGGCGACGGTTCCGGCAGGGAGCAACTTCACGTAATGGTTGGCGCTGTAGACATCTTCACCGATGAGGCAGGAAATACGACCACCCACGTCAGAGACAAAACGCCTCATCATTGAGCACGGAATATAACGATCAACTGGCAGGTAAAGATTGGGATCGAGACCCAGTTGCCTGACGCTGATCACTTTTGCGACACCGGGATTGACGTCGTTAGCCTCTGTGCCAGACGTGGTTTTTGGTGTGCCTTTGTTCTCATAGCTCTGTGTGCCGGAAGGTGCAGTTTGTGAAGCCTGAGTATTACCGCGTTGTGTGGACTCAGCGGCACTACTTGGGCTATCAACCAGTGCCGCCGCCTTATTTAACGCGGGTGGCTCTGACGGTGATGCCGTCTGTATTGGGTGATTATCTGTTGCGGTTTCCTGTTTGTCCTGGCCGAACAGGCCGAACGGATTGTTGTCCATACCGAGGTTTTTACGCTCATGTTGCCCTGTACTGGCTGATGGCGGTGCTGGGGTTTCAACCGCCTTATCATCGCGTTGCTTTAATGATGCAAGGAAGCGATCTCCACCCAATGCCAGTGCAATCAGTGCGCCTAGACTTAGCAGGCTGACCAGCAGTGTCCGGTTACTAGAGGCTTTTTTAAAGCGTGTCACTTCGGGTTGGCCGGGAGGTGTATTTTGCTCTGGTGCTTGCCTCTCTATCGCTGAGCGAGCCCGTTCACGGGCTTCGACTTCCAGCTCCGCCACGGTTTTTGCCGTTGTTTCTGGGATGGATTTATCAGTCATTTAGCCTCCAGCGTAACGACAGGTGAAACGGTGTCACCGCTGCCAACAGTGGCGTTGCCAAATGACGTATTCTCAATCCCGACAACCGCACTGCCGTAGCGCAACACCAACTGTGGTGACATTGCACGCACGACGACCACGGTGTAGTTTCCGTGTTTGGCTATGCGGGGTGTTACGGTCTGTTCCTGCCCGTTAACGACCCGGAAGATAGACGGAAGGATTTTGACGGGAGAAAAACCCAGATAGATAAAGCGACCATCATCATAAGTGAAGTCCGGTGCAATGGAGGTTGAATCCGTCGCGACTCGCTTGGTATAAAGCCAGTTGCGTGGCGTGGTAGCCTGCTCAAAGGCTGTCGTTATCTGCTGCTTTTCCTGTGTTTCACGCAGGAGTTTCAGCCGCGCTGCGCTGGCTGCGTCTGCTTGCCTGCGCTCGTCATCCGGATAGCGAAAACGGATAATAAAGGCCTGTGAAGGCGAGTCATTCTCCAGTACGTTCAGTTCCAGACTGTAATCGCGCTTTGATGTCACGACAAAGAGATTGGTTCTCCACTCGCTCGCCGTTGGCAGAAACACTTTATTGACGTTGTTACCGTTATCATCGGTTACCGGTTGGGTGATAGGGTTTGGGCTGACACCGACTCGATTATCGCTTTTTGTGACTTTCCAACCCTTCGGAAAACCCGCTTGTGCGTCGATGACTTCTTCATCGTCATCAAACAGGAGTGTAGTGAGGTAGCCGGGGCGGGTGTTGACGATGGTCGCATTTTGGCTGTTATAGGTGACATTCTGCATTCGGCTGTCATACGTGCTGCTGCGCGGTATCGCCGCGCTCCAGGCGATGGGTGACACCAGAAGGAGGCTCAATATCACGGTTGTTTTCAGCATCATTCACCCCTCAGTTCTTTATCGCGTTGGTAGCTGGTCACGATGAACCCCAGCGGGTTCACTTCTCGCTGGCTGTCTGTCAGTTGTTTGCGGGGGAGGTATCGATAAGTCAGCCGGATGTTCCAGATATCTGTTTTAACCGAGTTATCGACAATGCGGCGGATAGTCCGTTTAATGCGTAAGGTCGCCAGATGGTCAGGATCTGTCGCGGTCGCGTGAACGTTGGAAATAATGTCGATAGACACGACATATTCCGCTTTATTGAAAATGACATCGGGTGCCTGATTGCTGTTGAACACGTCGAGATAATCGCGGTTCACACTGTCGCTATTGAATAACTGCACATCGTCATAATCGCGCTGGAGAGCAAAATAGTTATAGCCCTCGCGGAGCCTGACATAATGCGCCGCTAACGCCTGAGCCAGTGCTTTCTCTGTGGAAATATTCTGCTCTTTAATCCGGGTCATATATTCATAACGTCCGGTCTGTTTATCCACCGACCATAATTCGATTTCGGTGTTTTTCAGCGGCAGTAGAATAATCAGTGCGGTGATCGCCATTGCGGCCAAAGCAAACCCTATGGCGGCTATTCGCCACGCCAGCTTTTTTTCCCGTTCATCCTTTTCCAGCAGGACAGATTCAAAGGTACGGGATGACGCGATGATGTTTTCTGTTTCAGACATGCTTTGTCAGCTCCTGAATAATCGCGGGGGAATTAACCGGTTGAGGATCGCCAGATACAGGTGGGAGATCGTGCTGATGCTGTGCGCAGCCCGTGAGGATGCACAGCATCAGAAAGACGAGGCTGGATTTCATATCGATACCTATGTTTGTCGAAGACAGAAATGCCGTACCGGCGGCGGTTGCCACGGCACGGGGTGGAGAGATTGCGTTAGGAGGGGATTAGCGGTTACGCTGTTGGTTGAAACGCTTCATGCTATCGATAGACGCCGCACGTTTTTGCCATGCGGATAGGGCTTTGCTGGTGCCTACGGCGATAAGTGAACCTGTTGCAGTAGCGGCGCTGACGCCCGCTTTTGTCACAAGTCGCGCACCTGTCGCACCGGCTTTCATGACCGGTTTCGCTGCATCAGAAGAGGGCTTCGCCAGCCCACGTAAGCCGCCCATAGCGGCACCCTGTAGTGCGGCCTGAACGGCAACGCCACCTAATGCGTTCGCGATTTTGGCTGAAAACCAGATAATGACGCCGGAAATAACACCCGCAACGCAGCACTGAACACCCAGTGTGATGATATTGGCGCTATCTGCAAAGTTAACCGCTTTATCTAATAAGCCATTGAGATAATTGATGACAATCCTGATGGATAACGCGGAAAACATAATCGTCAGGATCACCGTGAAGATAATTTTCAGCCAGTTGTTAAACATTGGAATAAGGAATCCATACAGCAGGCAGAAAATAAATAACGGTGCAGTGGTGGTCATTAATACAATGATAATTCCGGCTAACAGGTTAACTGCCGAACCAAATAGCAGAGTGACGATTGCACCTCCCCAGACCAGCAGTTGGGCAATACCGCCGTTGAGTTTTACATAGGTGGAATCATCCTGTTGATAAAGCTTTTGTCCTATCGTTTGCGCTTTCGCCCAGACGGTATCCAGTAACACCCAGACATTGTCATCACCGCTGACGCCGTCAGTTAATCCGTTAATGGCAGAAATGGCTAAATCCAGCCAGCCATCGAGATTTAAAACGAATGTCATGATTAATAACATTCGCCCTACATCCCATATGACATCTTCTACTGGTGTTTGAAGTTTTCCAGCTAGGGTTTGATAACCCCGATAAGTGACAAATAACGTGAAGGAACTGACGGCAATAATGCTTACCATATCGCCGTACACAGAGGTTTGTCCCCGTAGTACGGCATGTAAACCGTCAGTGATCGTGTTGTTCATTCCAACAAACATACCACCTGACATAGATGACCCCCTTTAATTCAAATCGGGAACCTTGGCATTTTCCTGACGGAGTTCAAATCGCGCTTCTCGTGCATTTTTGCAATCTTGGGAGTCATCGCCGGATGATTCACACGCTTTATATCGCTGGTTCATTTCATCCGGATGATCTTTGTACCACTGCGTTGATTTAGGGTTGTCACACCCCGACAGAAATAATGAGCCTAAAATAACTGTAAAAATGCAAAGTGACGTTTTCATTCTTACCCTCTCAATAATTAAAGTCAGGAATCGGAGCGGCGAGTTGTTGTTCATTGAATGCTTTTTGCCGCTGTTGAGTCAACATCGCGGCACGCTGTTCAGCCTGCTTGACTGACATTTCCCATTGGCTGGTTAATGCATTCAATTGTACGCTTTTGGCTGCCACCGCGTTAGCCAGGTCCTGTGACTCTTTCGAGTCTTTGGCGTTGGCTATGCGGTCGGATAAGTCTGATATATCGTTTAATGTGCTATTAATCTTGTTTTGGACATCGCTGGTATTCTCAATTGAGACTGCCTGATTGAGGACAAGTTGTTTGCAACTTTCAAGATAACGTTGCGATGAACTGGACTGATTACAAATATCAAACGATTGATATTTGTTATATAGGCGCTGAAGGTCAGAAGAATAATAACCGCTTGGGTTGGTCAGCAGGTCATCCAGTGAAATACCATTTTTACGGAGATGTTCGATATCGTTTTTTAGGTTTTTAGCATCGCGGAGAAACCCCTGAATATCGCGGATGCCTGTTGCGGTCGCTAATTGCTGCTTATAGGCATCAAGCTCGCTTTTATAGTGGGTGACCGTTTCCTGCCATTGCTGGAGTTTCTGTACCCATTGGTTAATTGACTCGGTATTACTGGCGGCATCAAATACCGGGATACCGGCGCTTATCGCTGGTGTAGACATCAATAGCGATAACGCCAGACACATATTTCTGGTTTGCATGGTGATGACCTCCGAGGTGAATATCAGATTGCCTGGTTAAGGAACGTTTCTTTCCAGTCTTGGGGGGACATGCCTTCCTGATAAATGGCATCAAATATTTTCAGGTTGTCTTCACTGCCGCTCAGGATTTTGGTGATGTTCCCGAGGCCCGATAAATCCATTCTTGCCATGGCGACAAACGGGCGAGTTTCACCAGTACGCAGCGGTGTTTTCAGGACAACCATATAGTGCTCGCTTGGATCAAGCTTACGAACCATGTCGTAAACGCTTTCCGGGACTTTCATTTTCTCCACGTAATCCGTATGGCTGGCCTTGGGATTGGCGAGAAAAATTTGGGTACTGCACTGCTCAATAATCGCCGGAGCGATGGGATGCCTGATGATTTCATCGGGCGACTGGGTGGCGGGGATAAAAATGCCGTTCAGTTTGCGGATCACCTTGAGCATATTGAGTGAGAATTTAGAAAACTCGACATCCGCCAGCCATTTCCAGAATTCATCCATGAACATTACCAGTCGGCGACCATCCAACAGACTGGTGACGCGATAGAGCAGGTAGAAGGTGATCGGCCCACGTATGTCGTCATCATCCAGGAATTCCGTACCGTCGATACCAAAGTTATCAATATTGCTGATGTTGAAGGTATCCTCCTCGTTATCGAACACCCAGCCGAATTCACCGCCCTGCGCCCACTGTTTCAGTCGTATACGCAGACCGTTAGTTCGTGCCTCTTTGGTCGGTGGTTCGGGCAACACTTCCAGCAATCGGGTAATACCATAACGGCGATATTCCGGCGGGTAGTCCAGCATTATGGTGTCCACCGCGGCGCTGATACGCTCTTCATCGCGGGGATCGAGTGGCTTACCGTCACGACGGCACAGCATGCGGATCAGCCGCTTGATAAAGCTGATATTTCGTCGAGTAGGAGCAAGTGAAAATGGGTTGAATCCGGTAGGGATACCGGTCCGGATACGGAAATAGCGACCGCCCATCTGGCGGATCGACATCTCCGCCGCTCTGTCTTTATCAAAGTAAACGGTGGTCAGCCGTTTGATGGTGGCAGAAGCGGAGAATGTCGCCGGATTGCGGTACTTCTGCATGAGCTGTTTCATCATCGTCATCAGTAAAGTCTTTCCTGAACCTGTTTTACCGATGATGGCGGTATTACCCGGCGTTTTCTCATTGAAGTCATTTCGTCCTGCCTGACTGTCATGCAAGTTCAGATAATAACCGCCACCACCGGGGGATTTCAGAATGGCGATAGCCTCACCCCACGGATTGCCGTGACGTTTGTGAGGATGAAAGTTATGCAGACTCCCCATATCCGCGTAGTTTTGACTACTGACCACTACCAGACGGGGTCGCAGCGAGTAGACGCCGGGGAGTTGAGCCAGATAAGCGGCAGGTAACGACAACGTAGACAGGGATGTCATGATGCCGAGATCGTTAAAAGGCTGGGCCAGCGCATTAGTCTCCTTTACCACTTGATCGGCGCTGGTGGAGGAGACCAGCAGGGAGAAATGATACTTGCCGCAAGACACATGCCCGGACTGGAGCAGATCGCGTAAGACGATCAATTCCTCACGCTGTGAAATGGCGTCATCGTCGGTTGAATTCAGCCGTTTTTCCGCCAGTCGGATATGATTTTGCGCTTCATCTCGTGCCATACAGGTAAAAGACTGCGTCAGTACATACTCGCTTTCGGCATACAGCAGCGCATCGAGCAGGCCGGTATAGGTCTCCGGTGAATAGTCTTTAATTTCCAGACTGCGGAAGAAGTGGGAACCGCCGACCGTCTGACATTCGGCGGTATCGGTGGTGAAGAACACATCCGGCGTGCTGAGTGTGTGATAAAACGGTGTGCATGTCACCGCCACGTTCTGCCATTTGCCGGTAATCAGGCGATGGTAGAAAGCCAGTTGCGAAGAGTAAACCCGACCTTTTTCCTCATAGAGGCCCAATGGCTTTGCCACGTAACGTGACAGGGCGGTGTGGATGGCTTCATGGTGTTCCAGCATCCCTTTCAGAGCATCATCCAGCGCCTCTTTCCTTTTTCCGGCTGGCTGCGTCTTCATGACTTTTTTCTCTAGTGTGGAGAACGGGGCATAACAGACGGTGAAAAAAAGCCGATGCCGCCAGAGTGGTTTCTCTTTTAGTGGCTGGTAATAGCGTTCCGTGACTTCATCCGAAAAGGGAATGCCCGAATTGGCCTCAAAGCCATCCTGATATTTCTCCCGTATGCGGTGGATATAGAAGGTGATAGGTAGCCCTTCATACGAGCGGATCAGGTTGTTAAGGTGGCTTGCCAGCAATGTCAGATGATGTTCATCCTCACATTCAAAAACAGTACCGCCCAATTCCCAGGTAGCGACTAAATCACCGGCGCGATTTCTTATGATGTGAGGATGAATGTGGGAAGAGTAGGGAATGTATTTATCCAGTGTGATGCGCTCGTTTAATTTCATCTTATCGGTAAACTCCGAAACATCGACGGCGTCATAGTGGCTTGCCAACACAGCACTGGCACCGAAATGGCGATTCGTGGCAAATCGCCCACGAGTTTTAAAGGCCAGCCACATCAGTTCGAAATAATGAATATCCGTTCGAGCTTTTGCTTTCATTTCCAGCCAAGCTGGAATCAATAACAACGCAAGGTAATAGCTGATATAGACCGACAGCAGGACGATAGCCCCGCTGACGATCACGAACGGAACGAGAGGGATACCCATAATGGCGGCAGGGCGGGTCAGTGCTTTGTTCAAAGTGGTCATCGGTTCCCCCTAGGATGCCCAATAAGCACCAAAGCCCGATGCGCCGACAATCAGGATGGCTCCGATAATGACGTTGCGCATGTCATGCAGGCTTTTACCGTCAAACAACACCTTGTAACCCACCCACATGGTAGCCAGCGTGATCGTGACGGCGGCCAGCCCGAGCAAGCCGGTGGAGGTATTACTCAGCGTGTCGTTGGCTTTATTAAATCCGCTCCCGGCTGCCAGCGTTTGGGTCGATATCAACAGGGAAGAAAACGCAGGCCGGTATTTACGTTTTTGCATCGTCATTTCTCCTCATTAATTACAGGTAGGGACACATCGCCGCGAAGGATGGCGTTGGGATAGTGCAAGGAGGTCAAAACCGGTGTGGTTTTATCGGTAAGTTCACCGCGTAGGACGGTGGTCGGGTAATGAATCTCTGGGGTGGATTGGCTGGTGGTACTACGCTTGAAATCTTCCCCTGTCGACGGGACCGCATAGCCAATACGCTGGATATAACTGGTTTGGTTAAAGGCAGATTCTGGCTGCTGACCCGTATCGAAATTACCGGAATAGTAACAACTGAGTGCTCTTTTCAGCGTGCCACCTCGCTGGTAGCAGTCGGTAAGGATGCGCTCGAAAACGGACAGATTAGTGCAGGGGTCTAGCAAGTCATGAGCCGTCACGGCGTAATGTCGGAAGTTGGTGCTGGTGATTTGCATCAGCCCGACCGAATAGCGGCGACCTTTTGCTACTACCTGCTTGATGATGTTGATGGCAGTTTGTTTGCTGGTGGGCTGATGAGAAATGACGCCTACTCTATCGGGCGCTCTTTCTTCCTTCGGCACAATCTCAGCGACGGCGTAAGGATTAAAGCTGGATTCCACTTTAGCTACATCAAATGCGGTGGAGGGGTGAATTGTGGCGGCACACTGCATGACCGCCGCCAGAAAAGCAGTGGGTGAAAGCATGATTGCCTCGGTAATAAGTCTAGCCACACATAGCCATCAGATAGTCGATGGCAAGGGAAAAGGTGGGGGAGTTGAGCGTTAATCTTGCTGGGGTGCCTGCGGCGTATCGCTATCATCCTTGGGTTCAAGGAGCACTAGCTTACCGGAGACAGCAATACCGGGTGTCAGTACGATATTCAATCCGGGTTTGCCGTTATGCGCGAACGCCACGCCGACTTTTGTCCAATATGTGTTCTTCTCTCTGCTGGTATCGGGTTGGCTTTCCTGCGTGACAAACACGTGATAGGTAGGTTTTCTCATGCTATTTCCTTTAATAAAAAGTCATGGTGAATTAACTAAATTGATCACATCCCGATTCTGCATTCCGGTTTCAACGGGTCAGCGAGAACATTCAGCGGCACCCTGAATTGTGGTTGTGTGACAGCCCGACTCATCTTTTTAAAGAACAATACTCGGCCCGGACGAATAAACGTCCATAAAGCTCGCCAGTGGAAGGTGGCGTGATTAGCGTGCGATATCAGTGTCAGGATAAAAATGATAAAATCAAAAAGGGAATGAGAGAGAAATATATATAGCGTGATAATTATTTGAAGGGTTGTATTGGCTTGATTTTGAGTTGTCGCTTATGGACATACCTAATATGACAGGCAGCTTTGTGCCAGAAGCCGTCTTTGCTAGAATCTTATTGTGTCAAAAGTCCAACCGCGGCTAATATGTAAATTAGTTTAACTAATAATTAGAATTCCAGACGATACTTCCTTTAATTAGTAGCGTAACCGCAAAAAGAATTTTTGAGTTTTATTATATGTTTAAGTTTCTCGCAGAATATATTTACACTCCTATTATTGTTTTTGATATAATTAGGTGAGTCTAAACAAAACAAGATTTTCGGAAATTATATGGATATCATTATTGTACCCCGAGAGCAACGTATTCCTGCCTCAGGCATTAGTACGGCTTACCTGCATGTGGATCGTTGGAATGACTTTTCATTCATTACAATGTTTTACATGTATCTGTTTGATCAGAACGGTGAACGGCATGAAATTGGGAATATCAAGATTGGCTTTCAAGGACAAACTACTGAAAAATCAACTTACTCCACGTTAGGGAGCAGGTTTAGAATTCTCCCAGAAGGATATTTTTCCGTTGGTCAGGATGTCGACTATTATCAGAAAATTTCAAATTTACCAGAATCCGTCAAAGTTTCGTTACTTGAGGCGCTCAAAGATATAGCTTATGCACCAGAACTTATAGATCTTGTTAAGGATGAGGAGGTTTTTAAAACGTCTTTGCTTCGGTATGTTAGTTTGTCTGTTATTAAAGGTCAGTTTGCGCGAGTGCTTGAGGGAAAGAATCCACTGACTAATTTTGAGTTTAAGTTTATTCGCCCTGCACAAGACAAAATTTCCGATATCGAATTATCATTTAAAGTGAAAGTAGGAGAAAAACCAAGTACCAATATTCATGCGATCATAGGTCGTAATGGTGTGGGGAAAACGACAATTCTAAACGGAATGATTGAAGCTGTTACCAGTAAAGGTACGTCGAATGCAAAATTTTATGATCTGGAGGGGTGGAGTGATGACCCGATTGATAATGATTACTTTAGTAGTTTAGTCTCTGTGTCATTTAGCGCATTCGATCCATTCGAGCCACCAAGTGAACAGCCTGATCCATCAAAGGGAACTTGCTACTTCTATATAGGTTTGAAAAAAAAAGGAGAGTCGCTGAAAGGGCTAAATGATATTCATGAAGACTTTCTACAAGCTTTGACGCTATGCTTTAGCCAGATTCCTAAGCGTGAAAGATGGCTGCAGGCTATTGATACTTTGGAGTCTGATGAAAATTTTGCAAACATGGAGCTGAAAAATCTAGCGGGATATAATGGTGAGATGCTCGTTAGTAATGCACGGAAACGTATAAAAAGAATGAGCTCCGGTCACGCGGTTGTGTTATTAACACTTACACGTTTAGTCGCAACGGTGGAAGAAAAAACGTTAGTGCTAATTGATGAACCAGAGAGCCATCTTCATCCACCGTTACTGTCTGCTTTTATTCGTGCGTTGTCTGATTTGCTACTTGATAGAAATGGTGTTTCTATTATTGCAACTCACTCACCTGTGGTACTTCAAGAAGTCCCTAAACGATGTGTTTGGAAAATCAATCGTTCAAGATTGTCTACCGAATCTCGCAGGCCAGACATTGAAACATTTGGTGAGAATGTAGGAATCTTAACAAGAGAGGTATTTGGTCTTGAAGTTGTTAAATCCGGTTTTCACGATTTATTAGTCCGATCAGTTAAGTCAGGTGGAACATATGAGGAGATAGTCGATGAGTATCGTAACCAGCTTGGTGTTGAAGCCCGAGCTCTATTAAAAGCGCTTGTCACACACAGAGATCGGAGTGTTAAGTGATGTTGAAACTTAAACAACCTGCTTACACATATGCCGATATGCTGACTAGCTGCCGCGAAGGCATAACTGGTAATCCGGGCTTGTTGCTGAAAGTAAATGAAGCAATAACTGATTTGCAAACATTGGCAGCTTCATATAGCGCATCGGCATTAACTGGTGAACTTTATACAATACAACCACTGCAAAACAAAGATGAGGAAGACCCCATTGTTGTAGGTCGGTTAAAGAAATCTGACTTTGTTAAGCTTTATGGAAATTATGTTGTTGGGAAGAAAAAGCCTGCTCGAACTATTTATGATGCCCTGATGATTGCTGCTAATGAAAAATGCCCATTTTGTGGTGGGATCGGGCGTCCTCGAAATTTAGATCATTATTTGCCTAAAGCTCACTATCCTCAGTTCTCTATATTGCCTGTTAATCTTGTGCCAGCTTGTCGAGATTGTAATATGGATGGTAAAGGGGAAGCTTTTGCAAGAAATGAAGCAGAACAGATCATACATCCCTATTTAGATGATAGCCGTTATTATGATGAACAGTGGATATCGGCTAGATACTTGGTTGGCAAGAATGATGAGCCCGGAGTTATTGAGTATTTTGTTTCTCCACCTGCTGATTGGGATGATGCACATAAACAAAGAGTGGAAAAACATTTTAACGATTTTGATTTATCTTTAAGATACTCGAAAGAAGCTGGTGCGAGGTTAGTTGTGCTTTTAGCTCTATATAACTCAGTACTACCATTATTCGGAGATAAAAATGCTGCTAAAGACCTTATATTTAAAACAATAATCAGTAATTCGCCTTTTGTGAATCACTGGGAACGGGTTATGTGTTTGGCTCTTATGTCAGACTTGTAGTAATGCTTGGAGTTTTTATTTCTGTCCTAATTGATCTGCTCCCCATTGATTAACACGCCGCAATGTTAGTGATGCAACTATTTGGCTGCGAGATTAACTGAGAACTTCCGCTCTTCGCTCATCGCGGCCAACGCCTCTCTTCAAGCATGGCGAGCACTACCAGTATAATTGAGGAATATCCTTATTTCGACGAATACCTAATGGTTATCTTGATAATTATATTTGGTGGTATCTAATCTATAGAAGGAAGCCAAATTGCTTGTATTAGCTAGCAGAACTAAGCATCATTATGCTCAATAAACCATCCATATAACAGAGACATAATTTGAGTATGAATTTTTCATCCGGGGTAAATTTAGTTATCTCGGTCATTTCTTTGGCGATTTCTGGAATCGCAGCTTATTACTCAGTTCAGGCTTATAACCAATCTGAGAAAATCGATAAACAGGTTTCGCATGTGATCATGGCATCCATCGGGAACAAGATAAATCGCTACGCTGAAAATGCTTATAATTCATATCTTTTCCTGAGTGGGGTGAGAGATTTGGAGCATGGTGTTCCTGAATTGAGTGATAAAGTTGAAGCGCTATCGCTGGATTTTTTGCACAAACAGGAACTGTCAGGTCTATCCGTCCCTGAAGATACACTTTTCCAACTTGCTAAGAGTAACGGTGAAACTGCAGGCAAAATAGCGCAGTGCCTAGCAGCCGTTACGGAGATGAACAGTGATATAAGACAGTTTGCTAAAATCACGCAAGAAACTATGACGCTGGAATTGCGCCTGACTCTGCCTGTAATACCGTATCGTTTCAGAAGGGTCAGTATGGTCTGTCAAGACGCTGATAAGATGCTTTCTGAGCAGATAGGGAAAACACAACCCGGGAAAGGAACGTTAGGTGAACTCGAAGAAGCACAAGTGCTTCAAATGGAAAGACGACTAGTTCCATTACGGTAAGTGAAAATATCTATTAAGCGTAAGGGGCTAAGGGTTGTAGTGGATAGCTAAATTTGGCCACTTTCAAAGGTGTGTTAATTTCCGATCCTCGCTCATAGCAGTCCCTGCTGTTGACTTGGACTGCTTCGTGCCAGAAGCAGTCGTTGCCGACACCAGGCTATGTTAATAAATTGGGGACAGGGTGCTCTAAGGTGACAAAGTTGTGCTTTCAATTATTATATTGCGATAGATATATAAATCAGGGGATCTTATGGCATTCAATGACATCCTGCTGTCCCGAATAGGAACTGGCGTCACTATTATCTGTGCTATTGGTTCAATTGTGGGATGGTGGCGCTCGCGCCAAGCCGCCACTGAAGCGCAGTCAGCTGTGCAGCAAATCCATCATCAGCGACATGTTAGGCTAGCGGGGAATGTCCAGGCTGCACTGAGTAGTGCAATAAAATTGCTGCGAATGGTTGGCCCAGGTTGTAGTGCAGAGAAGATCGTTGGTATCAAAATGGATCCTATCATTGATGAAACTGAACAGTTCTTGGAACAGTTTCAGACAACCTTCTCCGGCTCACCGCTTTCAGAAAAAATTAACGTGTCTGTGGATAGATTTACAGCAGAAATCAGAGCACATATTTCAGCTTTATCGGATGCGATTACGCCTAGTGATAAACTCAAAGAAAGTCGCATTATTTATACAAAATTATCATCCCTTCAACCAGAAATTAACCGTGTGGCCGATGATTTTACGTACAATCCTAAAGGTAACTGAACATGCAAATCAGAGACAGTGAAAAACTTATTCTTCTTATGCTATGTGATTTGTACGACAAGAATGGTGTTGAGGGAGACATAGACCACGACTTCATCCGCGAAGCTATTTTTGATCAGCAGACTTGGGCTATTCCTTGGAAATTTTCAGGCATTCCATTTAAAGATCAGGAAACACCTCCGGAGGTAAAGTATGTACTGGATATACTGCAGATGTGGAGCATTATCGAATACAGCTATGCTCACTTGAGCGAAGAGAACAAAGCCATACTTCAGCGTGATGCTGCTCCTTTCGGTGACGATCCGCGTTTCAGAGGTTTTGATGGAAATAATGAATCCGAACTGTTGGTCGCTGCAGAATTTATTATCAATAAACTGGATCGTTTTCAGGAGTTCAAAGGGCGATATTTAAACTCCCATATCCCAAGCGTGGATGGGTACGACAGAATGCTTAAGGTGTTTAACAAGGCTTTTGAAAGCAATATGGGACGACCACTATCGCTTGAACAACTTACTGTAATTCTGTCAGAGATCAGACACCCCAGTAACAGATAAATTTTACACTTCTGGCGCATCCATATTCGGTGGCTAAAAGGCGAGATTAACAATAACAGTACTGGTACCTGTGCCAAGGCGGCATAATCAAACGCCGCCAACATCGGCTTTTTAAAGCTAGTGCTACCTCCCTGACCTGGCAATTTTATCAGGCTGCCAGCAACTGTGAATCTATACGGCGGTGTTGTTGACAGTCTTGCTACACTGAATCGCCACTGCTTTTGTAGCTATCCTTATAACTTGGCTCCCAGCCTCAAACTCATTGATGTCCAAAAGTAACTTCCGTCCCAGACCTTAGCTACTCCATATTGTCCACTTCATGTCAACAGCGGACATCTCAAATATAATTCTGAGATAACAGGAAGCGGAGCATTACGGTAAGACCGTTAAGATCATTACCCAGTAGAGTAAATTTTGATCCCGTTCGAGTTGAAAGTTGCGCTACCATTAAAAACAATCGCAACACTTTTAACAGGTCTAGTCAGGCCGACATACAACTTGGCGCGTGAATCATTGGTGAGTTCTGAATTATTATCTTGAAACCACTGCAGCATGGGGTCGGTAGGATAGATGAGCACACGTTCAAATGTAAGGCCTTTAGATGTGCCGAAGGTAAAGACAGGATACCGTTCATCCACGGTGCGCCTCTTATCCCAGCGCAACTGCACGGGGGTATAAGTTTCCAGGTAGTGATTAAGTAATTTTGCAGGCAACAGAAAGACGCCGTCATGGCCTGACAATCCACGTACGTTAGAGGCTGAAGGGGAAAAGGTAGGATAGAGCTTATTGGCAAAATCATTGATTTCATGAAAGCATCGGAAGTTCTCATTCAGCATTTTATCATCGACTGTGACCCCTGCCGCCTTGTCATCAAAGAAATTCACGATGGCAGCTTTTTTGTACTTCGCATTTTTCTCAGTATTGACGGTACTGTAAGTGGCCTGACGCGGGTCGCCGACCAACGTGATTTTAATGGGTGATCTGAACAGTGTTTGAAGAATTTCAAGATCGTAACCTGCGAGATCCTGAACCTCATCCACATAAATTTCATCAAAACACGACGCCATTCGAGCGATGACTTTTCCGCTCGACTTCTCATCACAGCGAAGAGAGAGTTTGGCCATTTTATCGGAGTAAAGCTTAAAATCAGAACTGAAATAGTGCTGCTTGAAATCTTTCTCCCCCCAGTAGATGGGTCTCCCCGCTACCTTATAAGGTTTTACACCGGATTTGCTGCTGCAAAGAAGCATGCCTTTGATGTCATAGTCAAATAAACACCCCTGATAGGGTTTAATCCAGTGCTTAATCAGAAACGAAAACCAGGTGATCACATACAAATTAGGCGGGACACATCCATTCTCTTTAATGATTTTGACATTTATTTCATCCCGGCATGCTTCGGTGAACGTGGTAATCAGAATACGCTTGCCTGAAGTGGCTGCTTTTAATGCTTCATTGACCACAAAGGTGCTTTTACCTGCTCCAGCAGAGGCGATAATGACTTTGTTCATTTGATCGCATCCAGAATGTACTGCGGGTACTGTACGCTGAGCGCCGCAGTATTCGTATAGTTAAATATCTTCAATGCGCAATCTGTTTTATTCGCACGCATGTAAATGCGTAAATCATCATCAGAAGTGTGTGCGGTCCCTAAAATGGCATTAAGGTTCGCCCTACTGTTAGCCTTCAGCAATTTAGGCTCAAGCGTATTATAATTGTATTTTTTTGTACCTATCATCAGCGTACCAGTATCAACAATCGGGTCAACGCATATATCTATGTGTGCTTTTTTATTCGCACCCAGATAGGCGTTGTATTTTTTCTGGATTGCGGCAATATCGCCATCATTGTCCGTTACGATGCGGGTGGGTTTGTCGATAATCGCTGCTATTTCCAGAAATCTCAGAAACGAAATCCCCACTGAAATGACTTCGATTTCGTCCTCAACGGGCAATCGTCCATGGTTCGCATCCATGTATGCCTTCTGAACAACAAGCTCGTCCGAATCGCCTTCAACCAGAATTGCTTTCTTACACAGAACCATTCGAAGTGTGTCGTAGCCCGCAATTTTTTCAAAAAACTCTTTCGTGCCCGGTGTTAACGAAGCCAGCTTGGTCGTCTTGCGGTTCGAGAGAAAAATCAGATCACCAAGACCGAGTTTGTTCGCAACGAAACTACTGTGAGTCGTAATGATGATCTGTTTACCTTCACAGTTGTTTTTGATGGTCTTGATGAGCAGATTAAGCTTGGTGTGAGACAGGTTATTTTCAGGCTCTTCAATCAGAATGACATTCGACTCTTTCGCTTTATTGTGCGAGAGCGCCAAATTGGTCTTCACAATGCTTTGCTCGCCTTTTCCAATGTAGTTAAACGGAACATCATCTAGGCATGTAATCAGACTTGATTCCCATGCTTTTTGAGAGGAAAGCTCAACCGAGATAGTGACCTTTTTACTGGTGATCTTGCTTGCACTGATAATTTTCTTATTGATGGTTTCGATAGACTTGTCTGATATGAAGGCTTCTTTCATCTTACGGTGCGACTGAGAAACGCTAATGACCTCATCGTCCGTCAGCAAATCCTTGATTATTCTGCTGATGTAAACATCTGACCCATTGTTGCCTCTGGCCGAGGATGAATCGATAAATGCAGACTTGAGGGGGATGTTACGTGATAAAAGTGGGTCCCTGCTGAAGCTTTTCCACTCAATATCGTAATACTCGATAGGCAACGTTTTGATATCACCTGCTTTCAAGAGTGCCTCATAGGCAGCTTTATAGTCCTCGTTAAACTTGATTTTTAACACAACTCCCACTGAGGATGACTTCAGGCAATTACCATCTCCCTCTAGGAAAACTGTGTCAGGCGTTCTTTGGAAATGGAGCTCAACGAATAGCGCTGGCGGTGGCAGTCTGGCTGCGGTTGCAAGGCTGGCTAAATATTCCTTCACCAGTTGATCATTAAAGAGATATTGGCTGATGTTGTTCTTGACAGGTTTTCCTGCATACAACCCCGTCAAACCCAAATTGATAGCCTCAAGGATGGTACTTTTCCCCGCTTCATTATCGCCTACGATAATGTTCACTGACTCATTAAACTCGATGAAGAATCGATCTTTGAAACCCTTAAATCCCTCAATAATTAACTTTGTAATAATCATTAATATCTCCATTACATGTTATGCGCAATCAATTCAGGAAAATATATTTGATGAAAAGTGGATAGGAATTTATGGAGGAAAGTTCAATATCAACTGAGCTATTGAGCTGTTCCCCGTTGATTAAAATACGCCAATTTTAGTAATGCCTCTATTGGTTGTTAGGATAATTGTGAGCTTCTGCTCGTTGCCGATTGTTGGGTTCTAACACGGAACCTTGCCAGATCAAGGCTGAGGCAATACCGATAAGTAATAATGATGCTGGCTTCCAGCCCCGTTCTTCATTGCTTAAAATACGCATAGTGACTTATTGAGGTAATAAAAAACGCGCAGAGAAGGGCATTTCTCTGCGCATATTCTTGTAGATTATCAGCTCTGACGGCGCTCAAGTATGGTTTGGCATTCCGTACAAGTTGTCACGCCCGGAAGGGTTCTCCTCCGCTTCTCAGGGATGGGTTCACCGCACAAACGACAATAATGTAATGAGGGGGTAGTTGCTGGTTTGAAACGGTTTTGTTCAATCATCTCTTCCAGACGTTGCTCATTAAATTCCTGATCGCGATCGATCTCATCTGGCATGCGATGTCCTCCTGTTCAGTGCTTCTTTCTCACAAAGGGTGATACGGTTCCAGACGGCGGTCAGAGAAAGCCCCTTTTCGCGGGAAGACAATGATTCAGTAACCTGCATCATTGCTTCCAGCGCGTCAGATGTATCAAGGTTTTCAGCGCGGCTCTTTTTCCATGACAGCCAAATTTCCGTATCAATGGCTTCATCTGGGATTGGCGTTCGGCCATAAGGGATGGTGACACCCAGCAACCGGCGGCGGGCGCAGACTTCATTCGAGGTGAGGCCAAAAAAATGATTAAGGAGTGCAATAGATCCTCCCAATCTGACGGCGCGATTTATCTGCTGCTGGCGTTGTGCTTCCTGGTGGGACAGCGTCAGGATCTGTTGTAGAACGTCGTGACGGACAGTGATCGACATAAACTGTGCGGATGCCCGGCTGACGATAAACAGTTCGTCGAGGGATAGCTGATTGAGGGCATTCAATTCGTCGAATGTGAATCCTAACGTTTCACAATAACGAAAATTACCTTCTTTGAGTGCGGCAAGGGCGTTTGTTAATACCGCGTAATTCAGTGAGGGGAACATAATGCTATATCTCCCTTCAGCGCGTTAAGCGGTTAGATAATTTGAAGTTAATCCATTCGTCAATTTCAGATTCAAGCCAAGCCACACTGGCAGGTCCAATCTTTATTGAAGAGGGAAAGGCACCTTCTTTCATGTACAAGTAGATTTGCGAGCGTTTCAGGCCGGTTTTTACTTCCACTTGTTTCAGACGTAATAACTGATGCGATGTCATAAATACCTCCAGTGCAGAAATGGGATATGCCCGGAGATGACAAAAAAACACAGTGAGGAAAGGAGTGAAAGTTGAAGAGCCCGTATTACGGACACCACAATCCTTAATACGGGTTTTTAGATTGAAGCGTGTAATGTCATTTTAATTCGGTGCCTAAGCGGACGTAGGTGAACCACGTTCAAGCGCCGTTTTTAACGTATCGCCGCTGAATCGATCGGTCATGCCTTCATCTGAGGCCCACTGTTCAAAGATGGACAGAAGCTTATAGGGTTGCCTGATTAATGGTCTAATCGACTCATTGTTTTTACAAGCAAGCCAGAACAGTCTAGATAATGGCGTGGATATGCGTGTCGAGGAAGGCTGAGAGGTATCATTTTTGGCAGGCATGCTAATTAATTTCTCAAGTTCGGTATATTTTATGACAAAACATGCATCCTTTGGCAAATCATGAATCGGAAAATATTCTCTATGGCTATACTGCTTTGTTTTCTGGTATGGGATTTTTTCAGTAATATGTGATGCGATATTTTTAGGGAGTCTCATGATTTGCTGTTTTATCCTTTCGCGATACCTGATTTTCTCAAATATTTGAAAGTGATCGTCGCCGATATTGACAGTAAGACCATAGTTAACGTGATTTTCTCCGATTACGGGTTGTGGAATACCCAGAGATCTCGCTAATAAACGTTGAACCAGAACGTATTCATAACCGATGAGCGTTGTATCAATCACTTGTTGAGTGGGGGAAGTATATTTTCCCTCGGTGGTGACGATTAAGTTTCTGTTATTGATGAAACAGTTTTTTTCGAGAATGCATAGCTGGTTAATCAAATGATTGCCTATAGGCTTAAGCTTTGCCTTAGCATTTGATGTTTTGATTTTTCGTAAGATGACTGGAGATTGGAAGTAGAGCGAAAGATTGATATCTCCGTATAAGGTATGGCGATAAATATCAGCTTCTGTTAACGGTGAGTTTCTTATCTGAGTCGCTATCGCAATAGCTTCTGGTATCGTAATCCAGTTAAATGCATCACTTTTGGTATTGAACATCCTATTTTTCATTATCATGATTCATCTCCTTTATATGAAAATGATATATTGCATAGGTGGCTAACGTTTCCTTATGCAGCCATGACGTATAGATAGGATTCTGAAAATGAGGAATAGGATTAGTGAGGGGTTGTTGGGATAACGATGATGTTATTGATCGCTTTTCGCTGGCCGTCACAAAAAATGTCTAAATTAGGAAGCCATCACCAAACTAGCTATCTCGCTCATGTCGATTGTTACTCTACGCGTTACAGATTTTATTCAGATCAACACAGTCAAAGCTCTGTATCAAAAAAGAAGGGACATACCCTGAATCAGGCATATCAATTGGTTCGAGGTAATTAACGAACCAATTGATGATGCGGAATGGTTGAATCGAGTGGAGACCAGAATGTTATTCCCTGATGGTTGGCGATTAAGCCCAGTAAGTGATCTAATTGTTTTTATGACGAATTTCTCGCGGAATGCGCTGCCCTTGCGAATCGAAATAACGATTCGGCCAGATTTCACTCGCTGGAATGCCCAGTGCGTCGGCGATCAGTCGTTCACCTTTCGGCCAGGGGCGGTTTAGTGCATTTGCAAGCGTTGATGAACTAAGACCCGCCTCACGTGATACGGCTGCTAACGTCGTCTTTCGTTTGCGCAGTGCTGCAATGATATCGGCAGGATGCCAGTCCATTCGTTGTTCCTGTTGTTCAATGTTCATACGTCCTCCTCTTGGATTGAAACTTTACTTCTTCCAGTAAACTATATCTTTATTATGGGTGAAAAAACAACCAAAAATAAAGATAAAATTTATTTAGGAAAGAAATGCTTCAAGAAGGACTTGTTTAGAGAAGCGATAATCAGTCTATGTTGATCAGTACTGTGGATAACACCGTGATTGGTAAGCGATTAAGACTAGCCCGAGTAAACAAGGGATTAAAGCAGGCAGAGCTCGGTTGCCTAGCTGGTCTGGATGAGGAAACGGCAAGCTCTCGTGTGAGCCAATATGAAAGAGAAGTCAGTGCACCAGATTTTGGGCTGGTTTCTCGGTTCGCTACAGTGCTGGATGTTCCTGAAGCGTATTTCTATGCCGTCGATGACGATCTCGCCACCTTGATCTTACAGTATCACCGTTTCAAGAAAGCCAACCCAAACTCCACGCTGCTCATCACACCTCAGTAAGGTTGGTGCCCTAATGAGTCTGGTGTTCAATTCCTGTGCGTTTACCCTTCTAAATTTAATTATTCCTACTATCAATAAATTAAATCTTCATTTTTGAGTTTAAAATAACCAATAATAAATTTTAAATTTACTGGGTAAAGAACCACTTTAAGAGAGGCATGGCGGGAACGGCGATAATCGGCTTATGTTAATCTGCGAAGCAGGTAATGCCGTGATTGGTAAACGATTAAGATTGGCCCGAGTGAATGCAGGGTTAAAACAGGTCGAGCTCGGTTGTCTCGCTGGGCTGGATGAAGAGACGTCGAGTTCCCGCGTAAGCCAATATGAAAGGGAAGTCAGTTCACCGGATTTTGGTCTGGTTTGCCGGTTTGCGGCGGTGCTGGATGTGCCGGAAGCCTATTTTTATGCTGTCGATGAAGATCTCGCAACGCTAATCTTGCAGTACCATCGTTACAAGAAAAGTAACCCTAATTCTACGTTGTTGATTACCCCGCAATAGACCTTCATTCCTCTATCCGGCCTGAGTAATTTCCTGACGTTTCTAGATTTTTTGTGAAATGCTGACGGAAAAAACTTCTCGCAGTCCGAAAAGCAGATCCTTTGATCAGGATCTGCTCTTAAGGGTGTTATCGATCAGGCAGCTCCAGCCGTCTTATGTTGTTGAGCATAAATGTATGGCGCAACATATCCTTCTCGATTGGTATCCAGATAATCCGACCACCATTGCATCATCGCTTTACGGGCATCGAGATATTCTGCTTTATGGATGTAAGCCGCTCGAACGCTATTGCGTTCCTGATGACTCATTTGACGTTCAACGGCATCCTGTGACCATAGGCCAGACTCCATTAGCGCACTACAGGCCATAGCTCTGAATCCGTGGCCGCAGATTTCATCTTTTGTGTCATAACCCATCAAGCGCAGCGCCTTGTTGACCGTGTTTTCGCACATTGGTTTATACGGATTATGGTCACCGGGGAATATCAGTTCCTGATGCCCGGATATATCCCGCATCTGTTTCAGAATAGTGATGGACTGACGGGAGAGGGGAACGATATGCGGCGTGCGCATTTTCGCCCCACGCCCAGAGTAGCGGACACCGGGGATGGCTTCGCGG
>NZ_LXFY01000013.1:0-43761 GCF_021432585.1 Pectobacterium sp. IFB5596 | reverse complement strand
AAAAGTTACAGCTTGGCTGCCAGCAGCGCTTCCAGCTTTTGTTGATCGGCAGCGAACAGGCGAATGCCTTCCGCCAGTTTATCGACGGCCATCGCATCCTGATGGTGTTCCCAACGGAACTCGGCTTCAGACAGCGGCGAAGGATGGTGGAACGCTTCGGTTGACGGCGTCAGTTGGCGCTCAATAGGGGCATCGCGGTTTTTTAACTGCTCCAGCAGCGCAGGGGAAATCGTCAGGCGATCGCATCCCGCTAAGGCGAGAATCTGTTCCACTTTGCGGAAGCTGGCACCCATGATGACGGTTTGGTAGCGGTGGCGTTTGTAATAGTCATAGATAGTGCGTACGGAGATCACACCGGGATCGCTTTCGGCCTGATAGTGGCTGGTGGGCTGTTTTTCCTGATACCAGTCATAAATCCGACCCACAAACGGGGAGATCAGGAAGACACCGGCTTCAGCACAGGCACGCGCTTGCGCGAATGAGAACAGCAGCGTCAGGTTGCAGTTAATTCCTTCTTTTTCCAGTTCTTCTGCTGCGCGAATGCCTTCCCAGGTGGCGGCGAGTTTGATCAGAATGCGCGAGCGCGGAATGTCTTTTTCCTGATACATCCCAATCAGTTTACGGGCTTTGGCGACGCACATCCCGCGATCGAACGAGAGGCGGGCATCCACTTCGGTGGAGATGCGGCCGGGAATGCTTTTCAGCACTTCTGCGCCAATATTCACCGCCAGTCGGTCGCTGGCGTTGATGAGCCGTGTTTCCGGGCTGCCGCCTTGCTGGTTCGCATAGGCAATCGCGTCATCAAACAGCGGCTGGTATTGGGGCAGGGTGGCGGCTTTCAGAATTAAGGACGGGTTCGTGGTGGCATCTTGTGGTGAAAATTGACGAATAGAGTCGATATCACCGCTATCGGCGACCACCACGGTAAACTGTTTAAGGGCATCGAGTTGGTTCATGAGTGAGCTCCTTGGCATATCAAAAAAAGCAATGGACGGAACGGTGTCCGCAGCGCTATGCCACACTGCACCACTGGAGAGCAGAATGACATGCGCTTTTTCTGATTACTGTAATTGGAAAAGCACCTGAAGAGGGGGCGTTCGCCCTGTGCGGACCGGAATGGATTACCGGCCGCTGTCACGCTTAACGGGTATTTTCCTGATGTTCGTAATAACTGATTTTTTCAATCTTCGGTGCGGAGCCACCGCCTTCAAATTCCGATTCCAGCCAGGCTGCGACGATCTCTTTCGCCAGTTCCGGCCCGATAACGCGTGCACCGAGCGTGATGATCTGTGCATTGTTACTTTTTCTGGCTCGCTGGGCGGAATAGGTGTCATGGCACTGCGCCGCACGTACCCCGGTCACCTTATTCGCCACAATACTCATGCCGATGCCCGTGCCGCACAGCAGAATCCCGCGTTCGTGCGTCCCTTCTTTAATTGATATTGCTACCGTATGTGCGACGTCGGGATAGATAGCGTTATCCTGATTTTTATCGCTGCTAAAATCGACCCAGGGAATATTAAGCGAATCCAGATAGCGGGTAAGCGTATCGCGTAAACTCCAGGCCGCATCATCTGCGCCAATAGCGATTGGTTTCATGGTGATAGTCCTTACATGTTATTTAATTTAAAAAAATCGGTTATCAGAAAACACGAGCGATTAATTTCAGCGCTAATGATTACTCTTCGAAAATCGTTATGTTTCCCTGTGCTGGCAAGGTTGTTGGTATTAGCTCAGTCAGGTGAACCGTACCGGGTAATTCCGCTTTTTCTGCTCCATCAAATAACAGTGTGATGTGTCCCAGTTCTTTCAGATTCTGACTAGCGACATCACCTATTGCACTGATTGAATAAGTGATGCCGAATAACGCCATTTTTTGCTGAACAGAAAGCGGCTGAATTAACTCCCCACCATGATGGGTAATACAATAATCTCTGATGTCTTTAGGCGCGTTATCGCTGAAAAGAATGAGACGTTTTTCTGCCAGAAATAATGCTGCATTTTCTCCCACCGTGCTTATTGTCGCCTGCCAGATAATTCGTCTCATTTTCTCTACCTTATTTGGGCTTATCTGCCTGTGTATTGAGTGAGTGAGATTGCCCGGCCGGTAGCGCATGATTTTCTTCGCCCGAGGGGATAATGCCTTTTTTCTTCAATCGACTATCAAACCAGGCAACGAGTACGGGGGCGGTGAGCATGGTGATAATACTCGCCGTTGCTAATTGCGCCGTAGCGGAATCGACAAAAATCTGGAGGCTAGGATCGGCCTGCGCCACCATGGCCGGCGTCAATGCCGAACTGGCGGCGGTGGTGCCCAATGCCGCACCCAGCGCCGTTTTTCGTTTCAGGAATAAGTTGTACAGGAAGTAGAAAACCAACCCGGTGATGGCGGAAATAATGCCCAGAACAATGCCAGATAAGCCCGCAGTAAAGACGGTGTGCATACTGGAATTGGCACCAATGGCAAACGACATGATAATAATGACCAGCGGTTGAGCCGCCGCGCAGAGTTGCTTGAATTTCTCATCAAGGTTGCCCCACATCATGCCAATGATTAGCGGGATGAGCATGGAAAGCAGGGCAGCAAACGGAATGTTGGCTAAACCGCTGACGCCGAGAACCACCATGGTTACGAAGGGGCCGTCTTTAATACAAAAAACGGAGATGGCACCCGCATCGCTGGCATCACCGTAGTTACTGCACAACGCAATGTACAATGAGCTGTTTGAGCTGGTGATACAGGCAATAAACGCCAGCGTAGAAATACCGAAGAACCCAGCGGGACCAAAAAAGGCGCCCATAAACCACACTGCCAGTGCACCCGCACAGAATTTCAGCATCAGTAGCATGGTGCCTTTATAGAGTGGGAGCCCGGCTTGACGAATATTAATTGACGATCCGCAGATGAGAAGAAATATTCCCATCATTGCACTGGAGCCCGCTTTAAATAATGCGGTTGTTGGGCCGCCTATTTGTAATAGCGATGGAGCGAAGGTATTCATCAATATCGCCGCGAGCAGTGGGATAATGATCAGCCCTCCTGGGACTTTATTCATTTTTTCAAGAATGTTTATATTTCTCATGGTGTTTCTCTCGTGTAGGGTAGAGCAACATCCAGGCCTGTGAATCAGACCTATGCAATACGTCGGTTTTATTGTTTATCGTGATTTTTATTTCTCTATTTTTCTACTGCATTGTTTCCCGGTGAATATGATCAATAATGGTGTGAATAATATCTTCGGGACCGGTTAAACCGCCTTTCCCGACACAAATTAATCCTTCGTAATCACCGCCAATGATTTTGACCAGATCGGTTTGAGGAATAACGTAATCCACCATCTCGATACCGTTAGCACCGAGCTGCTTAAGTACGTTGACCATGGTATCTCCACCTGTCATATACAGGCCTTTAATTTCAGAAGCCGCAGCATCCAGTACGGTTTTTACGATATTACCCAGACCCTGATTAATATTTTCCGCTGCTTGACCGTGCGCCAGCCCAAAACGCTGCTCTTCCATGCTGAGATCGAGCAGACGACCGGTTAATGCGGATTCAAAAACGAAGATGGCATTCGCGTGAGTTTTCACACACTCCAGCGCTTGCCTGACCACTCTCGCCACTTCAATATCTGCCGAATGCTCTTTATCAATCAGGAGTTCGGCATCAATCGGAATGTGGCAAACACGTGGGTCAGTTTCAATGAGTGCGGTAAGCTGTTTTTTGGTGACCGGCGTTGCGCTGCCTGCGACGACGATAATTGAACCCTGCTGTTGTTCCTGAGGGATGAGCGCTTTCTCCTTACGCTCCTCGTCACGGATCATTTCTCTGGTAAAGGCCAAGCGCTCGGTAAAAGGACCGGGATCGACAGCCAGTACATTCCAGTTCAGCTTGGTAACCGCGCGAGCAATATTTTCCACATCGGCCAGTGAAATGGCATCCACGACAATGACGCGAGCGCCTTCCCGCTGTTGCTGAACCAGTGCATCACTGATGGCGTTATAGCCTTTTAACACGCAAGACAGAGGGATGTGTTTCACCTGATGATGCGTTTGCTCACTGAGTAGCCCGGGAACAAAGGTTTCTGTCACTGGCGTGCGAACGTCTTTGGCGACATCGGTACAGGACAGGGCGACGGAATCAATGACCGAGTAACCGCCGACCACGATGCGGCGTGATTGCGGCATGGCGGGAACGACCACCGCGACTGTCTCCTGCGGCAGTACTTCCAGCATGGCGTCAATTTCGTAGCCGATACCGCCGCGCAGTGTGGTATCGACACGTTTAGTGAAATACACCGCTCCGCGCTCCAACAGGGCTTGCGTCGCATTTCTCACGCGGTTTTTCGCTTCAGCTTTGGGCAGAGGGCGGCTATCGCTGCTGATCACCATTGCCTGCCAGTCTGATTCACAGTCCGCGAACGACGTAGTATTAAAAAAGGCGGCCGTTTTCATGCCGCTGCGCGCGAGCAGGACGCCGATCGTCGTTGCGCCAGTGAGATCGTCAGCGACAATCCCCAGTTTGTCTCCTTGTTTTCCCTCCGCCCGTAGCCGAATACCCGCGGGGGTGACATCCGAGACATAGATATCCTCTCGAATGTATTCTGCCAATGGCCCCGTTTTTGCCGTCGGGTGGAGATTGATCGTCGGAATCCCTCGTTTGGGATAAAGACCGCAGCGCAGTGTGCCGCCGCAGTCGATGACCACTAAACCGATCTCTTGTTCATCGGGTTCCCCGTGTTTGAAGACATCCACAGATTCCCAGCCAGTGAGCTCCATTAACCGGTCTACCACGGTAGGACGGATTCCTCCGGTAATGTAGGCAATTTTTTTCCCTGGTGTGACATTAACGAGTAGCGGTCCGCCCCAGCCTTTACCGCCTCTGATAATTTCCAAATATCGCGTCATGGTGTGTTCTCCATCGGTGGCCTGAAACTCGCATTAGTGCTTCATTTTCCAGTAACGTGCGGCAACCAGCGTCGATTCCAGCATGCTGACCGTACCTGCCTTGCCTGTGCCTGCAATGTCGAAAGCGGTGCCGTGATCGACCGAGCTGCGCATAAACGGCAAGCCGAAAGTGATGGTGATGGAGCGCTCGAAATCGAGCGTTTTGCAGGCGATATGTCCCTGATCGTGATAGAGCGACAGAATGGCGTCGTAATGTCCTTGTTTTCCAAGATGGAAAACGGAATCTGCTGGAATCGGACCTATCGCGTTGATACCCATTTCCTGAGCGGCTTTGACGGCAGGAATCAGGTTGTCTTTCTCTTCATGACCGAACAGGCCGTTATCTGAGGCATGTGGGTTGAGTGCGGCAACGGCGATACGCGGGTTTTGAATATTCAGCGCGGTGAATTCATGGTGAATTTGCTGTACACAAGCAAGAACGCGCTCTTTGTTTGCGTAGTCGCAGGCTTCTTTCAGTGCGATATGGCGGCTGACAAAAAACACCCGCAGTTTTTGCACATGGAACATCGTCAGGCCGTAATCCGAACCGGTTTCAACCTGATAAATTTCGGTATGCCCCGGTAATTTGCAGCCCGCGAGCTTTATCGCTTCTTTATGGATGGGGGCGGTGGACACAACATCAATCTCACCCGCCATGCCTAACTCAATGGATTTCATGACGTAATCAAGCGACATCTTCCCAGCGAGCTGTTGGACCTTACCCCATTCGATGCTATCGCAATCATATTCGCCCGTTTCCAACACATCCAACGTACCCCAGGTGAATTTGGCTTCGGCAGGAGAGGTGATGATGTTGAGCGCAAAATCGCAGTGCTTAATGGCCATCGCACGGCGAATGATGGGGACCGAACCGATGAGGAAAGGACGGCACTCTTCATACACGTCTTTATCCATCATGGTCGCTACCGAAATTTCAGGGCCGATCCCTGCTGGATCGCCGATAGTCAGAGCTACAACGGGTTTTTTTACGGTCGACATAATTTCCCCTTTTATCGTAAACCGGAATGGTTTGGTTGTTCATATGTTCATTGATTGAACTTTTGTTTTATGGGATTTTACGGTCTGGTGAAGAAATAGCTTTGAATTCGATCACATTAAGCACAATTTTTTTCTTTTTGATGCATTTTCGTGATCGGACATTTGTTTGTTGCGTGAATATAAGTTTGGTGATGGGGCTTTTGTTACGCTACAGCGAAAGCCACGATGCGAAAGAAGGAGATGACATGAAAAAAGTGATGATAGGCACGAGTTGGAAAATGAATAAAACCCGACAGGAGGCGATCGACTACTGTACGGTGCTATCCAAACAGCTTAACCCTGCTGCTGGTGCACTCATTCAGCCTTTTGTGATTCCCCCTTTTACCTTAATAAGGGAAGTGACCGATTACCTGTCCGCGCACAAGGTGAATTGCCTGACAGGAGCACAAAACATGCATTACGCTGACAACGGCGCGTGGACCGGAGAGGTGTCTCCGACGATGGTCTCTGATTGCGGTGCGACGCTTGTCGAACTGGGACATTCCGAGCGGCGGCAATATTTCGCGGAAAACGATGCGGATATTCAGAAAAAAGTGCAGGCCGCGCTACGCTATCAGTTGCGCCCGTTAGTTTGCGTGGGTGACAGTGCACAAGAGAAGGCGTGGGGTGTTTCCAGAGAAACGGTCATTCGGCAAATGAAAATTGCGCTTGCAGGCTTAAATGCGGAACAGGCGACACGCGTCATCATCGCCTATGAACCCATCTGGGCCATTGGTGAAGGGGGAACGCCAGCCTCTGCACAGGAAGCACAGGATATTCACGTTGCGTTACGCCAGGCGTTGGTTGCTCTTTATGGCGAAAAAATTGCTTCCTGTATTACGCTTCTGTACGGCGGAAGTGTGAATCCGCATAATACCTGTGAACTTATTCAATGCGCAGATATTGACGGGTTATTTATCGGCAGAGCCGCCTGGAATGCGGATGATTTCTGCCAACTGGTGCGCAGTGTTTCGGCATTGTTGAATGAACAGGGTGAACGTATGACCCTAAGCGAAGCCAAAATGAGTTGAGCCATGAGCGAATTTGATTCAGACAGTGAATTACTGACGGAAATAGCCGTTGCGTATTATGAAAATCAACAGACCCAGGAAGAGATCGCCAGCCGTTTTGGCATCTCGCGTATCAAGGTCGGGCGTTTGTTGAAACGTGCGCGGGCGGAAGGGATTGTTGAAATTAATGTCCGCTATCATCCGGTATTTAGCTCCCAACTTGAGCAGCAATTTATTAAGAGCTTTGGTATCAAGCGTGCGCTGATTGCTATCGATCACCATGATGAAGATGAACAGCGCCAACAGGTGGCATCGCTGGTGTCCACTTACTTGTCCAGCATCCTGAAAAATGGCATGTCAGTGGCAGTTGGGCAGGGGCGTAATGTGGCGGCGGTCGCCAGTCACGTGGGCGTTTTTCCCGAACGGCACTGCAAGTTTATCTGCGGTATCGGCGGCACGCAGCGTGATGGGGAATTGATTGATGCCGATCATATCAGTCGTCATCTGGCGCGGAAATTTAATGCCACGAGCGAAACGCTGTACGCACCTGCTTATGTCGAAAATCCGGCATTAAAATCTTCCTTTATGCAAAATCGTCTGATCAATGACACGCTTGAACGTGCCAGCAAGGCGGATATTGCATTGGTGGGGTTAGGCGATATGAACGAAAATAGCTTCATGGTTCAACTCGGCTGGTTTACCTCACAAGAGATCATCACGGCGCGTCAGGATGAGGGCGTTGTTGGTGATATCGCCGGATATGCCTTTCTGGATATTCAAGGGCGGCCTGTCGACACGGTGATGAACGACCGAGTTATTGGCCTGAGTCTCGATCAACTTCGCAAGATCCCTTACGTGATTGCTATTGCTTCTGAAAACACCAAAGCGACGGCGATTCTGGCTGCGCTGCGTTCTGGTATTGTGGATGTTATTGCCACCAGCGCCAGTAATGCTCGCACGGTGCTGAGCCTGATATCCGCCAGACACTAGTCGTCGTTTTATCCTTCCTACATCGCGTCGTGTGCCTGCACTACGCGATTTTTCGCTGTAGCTCATCTGGTTTCTGAACAAAAAACCGTCAAATAAAATAACTATATTAACCAACATTCCCCCGCAGTTTTTGCCATCCTCGGTAGTTTCGCCATTGGCAAACACATACCCTAAATAATTCGAGTTGCAGGAAGGCGGCAACCGCGCGAATCCTCAGGAGCTTACACTGGTAAGTGACTGAGGTGAGTAAGGGAAGCCAATGTACATGCAGCTTGAAGTATGACGGGTATATACTGGGTACTCTTTACCCTACAGACACAACAAAACCGAAAAGGTACATAAAATGGATGAACAGCTAAAGCAAAGCGCCCTTGATTTCCACCAGTATCCGATCCCCGGCAAAATTCAGGTTTCCCCGACTAAACCGCTGGCGACGCAGCGCGATCTGGCACTGGCATATTCTCCCGGTGTGGCGGCACCCTGTCTGGAAATTGCGGCAGATCCGCTGGCTGCCTACAAATATACCGCACGCGGTAATCTGGTCGCGGTGATCTCTAACGGGACGGCCGTGCTGGGCCTCGGCAATATCGGCGCGCTGGCCGGTAAACCGGTGATGGAAGGCAAAGGCGTTCTGTTTAAAAAATTCTCCGGCATTGATGTTTTCGATATCGAAGTCGACGAGTTAGACCCAGACAAGCTGATCGATGTGATTGCTGCGCTGGAGCCGACGTTCGGCGGTATCAATCTGGAAGACATCAAAGCACCGGAATGCTTCTACATTGAGAAGAAACTGCGCGAGCGCATGAAGATTCCCGTTTTCCACGACGATCAGCACGGCACGGCAATCATCTGTACCGCCGCCGTTCTGAATGGCTTGCGCGTAGTAGAAAAGAAAATTTCCGATGTACGTTTGGTGGTGTCCGGTGCGGGCGCGGCGTCTATCGCCTGTCTGAACCTGCTGGTGGTGCTGGGTCTTCAGAAGCACAATATTGTGGTATGTGATTCGCGCGGCGTGATTTTCCACGGTCGTGACGAAAATATGGAAGAAACCAAGGCCGCTTACGCGATTGAAGATAATGGCGCACGCAAGTTGGCTGATGTGATCCCTGACGCGGATATCTTCCTTGGCTGTTCCGGCCCTGGCGTACTGACGCCAGATATGGTGAAAACCATGGCACCACGTCCGCTGATCATGGCGCTGGCAAACCCAGAACCGGAGATTCTGCCGCCGCTGGCGAAAGAAGTGCGCCCGGATGCGATAATCTGTACCGGCCGTTCAGACTACCCGAATCAGGTGAACAACGTGCTGTGCTTCCCGTTCATCTTCCGCGGCGCACTGGATGTCGGTGCGACTACGATTAACGAGGAGATGAAGCTGGCCTGCGTGCACGCGATTGCCGATCTGGCGCTGGCGGAGCAAAGCGAAGTGGTGGCCTCCGCCTACGGCGATCAGGAACTGTCATTTGGCCCGGATTATCTGATTCCTAAACCGTTCGATCCGCGTCTGATCATCAAGATCGCACCAGCAGTGGCGAAAGCGGCGATGGATTCCGGCGTAGCAACGCGCCCGATCGCAGATTTTGATGCCTATATCGAAAAACTGACCCAGTTCGTCTACAAAACTAACCTGTTTATGAAGCCGATCTTCGCACAGGCGCGTCAGCAGCCGAAGCGCGTGGTATTCGCCGAAGGTGAAGATGCCCGTGTGCTGCACGCCACGCAGGAACTGGTCACGCTGGGGCTGGCGTTCCCGATTCTGATTGGTCGTCCAAGCGTGATTGAAATGCGCTTGCAAAAGCTGGGTCTGCAACTGACCATCGGTAAAGATTTTGAAGTGGTTAATAACGAATCCGATCCACGCTTCAAAGCCTACTGGAGCGAGTATTTTGAACTCATGAAACGTCGCGGCGTGTCGCAGGAAAAAGCGCAGCGTGCGGTGATCGGCAACCCAACGCTGATTGGTTCGATCATGGTTCACCGTGGCGAGGCGGATGCGCTGATTTGTGGCACGATTGGCACCTATGAAGAGCACTTTGATGTCGTCGAGAAGGTGTTCGGCTACCGCGAAGGTGTACATGCGGCGGGGGCGATGAACGCGCTGATGCTGCCGAGCGGCAATACCTTTATCGCCGATACCTACGTCAACGCAGACCCGACGCCGGAACAGTTAGCTGAAATCACGCTGATGGCGGCAGAAAGCGTACGTCGTTTTGGTATCGAACCGAAAGTGGCGCTGCTGTCACACTCCAGCTTCGGCACCTCGGATTCTCCGACGGCGCAGAAAATGCGGGCAACGCTGGCGCTGGTCAACAAGCTGGCGCCGGAGTTGGAGATCGACGGCGAGATGCACGGTGATGCTGCGCTGGTGGAAGCGATCCGCCGCGAACAGATGCCAGACAGCCCGCTGAAAGGTTCTGCTAACATCCTGATCATGCCGAACATGGAATCTGCGCGTATCAGCTATAACCTGCTGCGCGTGTCGTCTTCAGAAGGTGTGACGGTTGGGCCAGTACTGATGGGGATCTCGAAACCGGTACATATCCTGACGCCGATTGCTTCGGTACGCCGGATTGTGAATATGGTGGCGCTGGCGGTGGTGGAAGCACAGACCAAACCGCTGTAACTTATTACCATTAATACAGACAAACCCAGTCTATTGTTGGCTGGGTTTTTTATTTACCGCAGTTTATCGACCAGATGGTCGCCTAGCCAATATGAGCCGATGAGGCCAAAAACGCCGGCGGGGAATAGCAGGCTATCTGGGAATAGAGAGACGACGATAACAGTAGAAAAAACACAGAGAATAAATGTCAGTATCATCGAAAGAATATCGAATAAAACAGATTTCACTGCCTTCAGCATAATGCCATCATCCTAATATTGCGTTTCCCTTAATCTCTTACAACATAACACGCCATTTTTAGCAAAACATGGATTTTCCATACCGAGGTATAAGTTAAATCAATGGAATAATTTTGGTTTTATGCCATGATCCCGCCTCGTCTATAGAGAGCATTTTCCTCAGATTCGATAAAAACCAACGAGCGAATATCGGTTATGGCAACAGGCGCAGTGAAAGAAAATACAGTAGAAAAAAACGGTACAGAAAAGCGTCTTCCTTCGCTATTTGGCGGGTCGATGATTATTGCAGGGACGATTATCGGCGCGGGGATGTTTTCCCTGCCAGTAGTGATGTCGGGCGCTTGGTTTTTCTGGTCATTTGCCGTGTTGGTGTTTACCTGGTTTTGCATGTATCACTCGGGGTTAATGATACTGGAAGCGAACCTGAATTATCAGAGCGGTGCCAGCTTTGATACGCTGACCAAAGATCTGCTGGGTAAGCGCTGGAATGTCATTAACGGCATATCAATTGCCTTTGTCCTTTATATCCTGACCTACGCCTATATCTCGGCGAGTGGTTCCATTATCCATCACACGCTTGCTGAGATGTCGTTCGACTTCTCCGCCCGCCTTGGCGGCTGCCTGTTTGCGCTGTTTGTCGCGTTTACCGTTTGGTGGAGTACGTCGGCGGTGAGCCGCATGACCGCATTTTTTTTGGCGGCGAAGGTGCTGACCTTTTTCATGACGTTCGGTAGCCTGCTGTGGAACGTCAAGCCTGTGGTTTTACTCAATGTTGCGGAAGAAGCCCCCAGCTATCTTCCCTATGTGCTGATGACGTTACCATTTTGTCTGGCCTCTTTCGGTTTTCACGGCAACGTTCCCAGTTTGGTGAAACATTACGGCCACAAGCCACTGGTAATCAAGCGTTGCCTGTTTATTGGCAGCGTGCTGGCGCTGGTGATGTATGCCATCTGGCTGATTGGTACGATGGGAAACATTGCCCGTCCTGATTTTATCGGGATTGCTGAGCAGGGTGGGAATATTGACGTTCTGGTGCAGACGCTAGGCGGGGTGTTGAACAGCCCTTATCTGGATGTGCTGCTCACCGTCTTTTCCAATTTTGCTGTTGCCTGTTCGTTTCTTGGGGTGACGCTGGGGCTGTTTGATTATCTGGCCGATTTGCTGAAATTTGACGATAGCCGAACGGGAAGAGCCAAAACGGCGTTGGTGACCTTTCTGCCGCCTATTATCGGCGGCCTGCTGTATCCGAACGGTTTTATTTACGCGATTGGGTTTGCTGGGTTAGCCGCCACCGTATGGGCAGTGATTACACCCGCGTTGTTGGCGCTTGCATCGCGCCGCCGCTTCGGTAGTCCGCTGTTCCGCGTGCGGGGTGGTAATGCGATGATCGCGCTGGTGCTGCTATTTGGTATTGGCACCGCGCTGATACATATTCTTTCTAGCCTTGATCTGCTACCCGTTTATCGCTAAGTCATATGCGCTTACCCGCCTTGCCTGCTAAAGCAGAAGAGGCGGGATGGTGGGCGCTCAGATGGCTATGGCTTCCGCACCTGCTGCAACCACTTGTCCAGTTCATTCGCAAACTGCTGACGATCGCGCTGGTTCAAGGTGCTGGGGCCGCCAGTCTGTATCCCGCTGGCGCGCATGGTATCCATAAAATCCCGCATGTTCAGGCGTTCCCGAATGGTATCTGGCGTATAGCGCTCGCCACGTGGGTTTAATGCGATACCGCCTTTTTCTATCACTTCCGATGCCAGTGGAATGTCGGCGGTGATCACCAGATCGCCCGTTTCAACGCGGCGTACAATTTCATTGTCGGCGACGTCAAAGCCTGCGGAAACACGCAGCGTACGAATAAAGCGCGATGGCGGCACTTTTATGGTCTGGTTGGCGACCAGCGTGACCTGCATTTGTGTGCGATCCGCCGCGCGAAAGAGCACTTCTTTGATGACGTTAGGGCAGGCGTCGGCATCGACCCAAATCTGCATGACTTATGTTTCCTTGTTAGGTGTATTACTTTCTGCCAGCCAGTCTCTGACGGGCAAGAAATCTTGATACAGCAGGGCTTCCGGGCTATCGGGTTCAGGTTGATGCTGGTACTCCCAGCGTGCCAGCGGCGGCATAGACATCAAAATGGACTCAGTGCGTCCGCCGCTTTGCAGGCCAAACAGCGTACCGCGATCCCAAATCAGGTTGAATTCCACATAGCGGCCACGACGGTAGAGCTGAAATTCACGCTCGCGTTCTCCCCATGCCAGATCTTTACGCCGCTCGACGATGGGCAGGTAACCATCGAGAAATCCATTACCGACAGCGCGAATGAAAGCAAAGCTGGTGGCAAAGTCCGGCTCGTTCAGATCGTCAAAAAATAGCCCGCCGATGCCACGCGCTTCGTTACGATGCTTGAGGAAGAAATAATCGTCGCACCACTTTTTGTAGCGCGGATAGACATCATCACCGAACGGCTGGCACAGGTCGTGAGCGGTCTGGTGCCAGTGCACGGCATCTTCTTTAAAACCATAATAGGGCGTGAGATCGAACCCGCCGCCAAACCACCAAACTGGCTCTTCTCCCGGTTTCTCGGCGACGAACAGGCGTACATTGGCGTGGCTGGTGGGAATGTAAGGGCTTAGCGGATGAATCACCAGCGACACGCCCATCGCCTGAAAGCTACGCCCCGCCAGTTCAGGGCGATGCGTGCTGGCCGACGGCGGCAACGACGTGCCAGCCACGTGGGAAAAATTTACGCCAGCGCGTTCAAATAGGCGTCCGCCCGACAGCACGCGGCTACATCCGCCGCCGCCTTCTGCACGTTGCCATTCGTCTTCGGCGAAATCGGCTCCGCCATCGATCGCCGCAAGCTGCTGACAGATATCTTTCTGTAAGCTAAGTAAAAAATGTTTTACTGCGTTGATGTCAGACATAGTGGATATCTCGTTTCCATCGCGATGGTGGCGCTCTAATAAGGCGGACAGTATACCATCAATAAAATCGATCCCCGGTCACCTGTTGTGTGATTCCTGATAGCGGCGCGCAATTTGCGATTGCGTCTGATAAAAATCACGCGATAATCACGATTTACCTTATTGAAAAATGGCGACTGTGATGGAAATCCGCATATTCAGGCAGGATGACTTTGAAGCCGTGATCACCCTCTGGGAACGTTGCGATTTGCTGCGCCCGTGGAACGATCCTGAAATGGACATCGAACGTAAGCTTAATCACGATCCCGATCTGTTTTTGGTCGCAGAGGTGAACGGCGAAATCGTAGCATCGGTGATGGGCGGGTACGACGGCCACCGTGGATCGGCATACTATTTGGGCGTACACCCTGATTTTCGTGGGCGCGGCATTGCTAACGCGTTGATTAGCCGCCTGGAGAAAAAGCTCATTGCCCGCGGCTGTCCGAAGATCCACCTGATGGTGCGTGAAGATAACGACGCTGTGATCGGTATGTATGAAAAACTCGACTATGAGATCGTCGATAGCGTCACGTTAGGAAAACGCCTGATTGAAGATCGGGAATATTGATTCGTTCTTTCACTGATACTAAATCGCTATTCGCCCTCCTTTATCCTCATTCTAAGTAAAAAGTGCGCCTCCGTAAGCGCACTTTTTTCATTCATCCTCAATGTGTTACTTCGAACTGTAATGATATTGCAGGTAATTTGTTAGACTTTGTGGGTAACAGTTTTCATTTGTAAAACGATTCTCATTTGTATTATTATTTATTAATGTTGTGTCATCTGTATTGACATTGTTTTCCGTGTCTTGCTGGTGCTTACACTTTATTGCCTGGAAGATTGTGATTGCCCTACTGACACCAGGAAGTTGATGTTCAAGAGATGGAGTTGGATAGTGAGTAGTGAAAATCTTCCGGGAGCCTTATTAGGTGCGAATCGCACTGGCGGCAGCGCATTGCTGTCTCCTCGCTCTCTTGCTCATTCCTTTTCAACGACTACGTTAACTTCTGATGTGCCTAACTGGCGTTCTCTGGCCTTTTTTGTTTTGTCCTGCATGGCACATGCGGCATTGGTGATTTTCTTTTTATTGCACACTTCCCCGAAAGAAAGCATTGAAGAGATGGCGGGAAACGCAGGCGGAAGCATGCAGGTGACGATGATGGCTGCCGCGATGTCACAGGCTGCTGATACGTCGCCACCCGCAGCCGACCCTCCCGTTGCCCAACCTACTCCCGTCGTGATGCCGATTTTAACGCCGTTACCAGAACACCCCAACCCAGTCATTAAACAGCCTGTCATTGAGCGCAAGCCCGTTACGCCCGTTGCGGAAAAAAAGCCGCCAGTGCGTGAGAAGCCGCAGCCTGAAAAGAGGCCTGAGAACAAACCGAAACAACAACAGCAGGCTACGCATCAGCAGGCAGAGAAAAAGAGCGAGTCTCCCATAGCCACAAGCCAGACCGGTGATGCGCCTTCTCCAATGCCATCTTCTGTTGGTATGCCAGGCAGTGCAGCGACGGCCAAAGCAGGAGAAAGCGATAGCGGTCAGGCGGCACGTGGTGCAGGGAAGAGCAATAGCCAAAATTTCAAAGCGCTACATCGCCGCGTAAATTATCCCGCGCGGGCAAAAGCGCTGGGCGTGGAAGGAAAAGTGCGCGTCAAGTTCGATATTACCGGTAGCGGTACCGTTACTAACGTACAGATTCTGTCTGAAACGCCAGATGGCGTATTTGGTGATGACGTAGTGAAAGATATGGCGCGTTGGCGTTATAGGACAGAGGCTCCGGTTGATAATCAGGTGGTTTCCATCGTTTTCAAACTGAATGGCCATATTCAGGTTGATGATTAGTCGTGAGTATTACATGCGGTACATACAACAATAATTTTATTTCTTAATAATTGGATTTATTGGGGACTTTGAATAAATGAATAAGAACGTCTATTTAATGATGCTGCTGTCATTATTATCAGGGCCTGCACTTGCACAGCAAAATGACACCTCTGCCGATGAAAATCAGCAAAAGAAAAATGCAGAAACCGAAGAGGATCAGCAGAGCGATGTCTCTTCGGAAAATAGTGAAGATACCATTTTAGTTCGCTCAACCCCGACCAGTCAGTCGATGGGAACACAGATTCTTAATGCCGAGCAGATTAAAAAGATGCCTACTGGCAACGGTTCGGTAAGCGAGTTATTGAAGAATAATCCCGCGGTGCAGTTCTCGAATACGGCGAATAGTAGCAATACGCCGGGTGAGCTGGCACCGGAAAACGTCTCGTTCCACGGCGAGAAGTTTTACAACAATAACTTTATGATTGATGGGTTATCGAATAATAGCAATATCAATCCAGGAGCCAATAAGGGTCTGCTAGATGGCGATCCTGATGGCTACAACCCAACAGATTTACCCGCGGGTGGCACACAGTCGTTCTGGATTAACTCGGAGCTGATTGAATCGTTGGAAGTGTTCGACAGCAACGTGTCCGCTAAGTACGGTGATTTCACCGGCGGCGTGGTGGATGCCAGACTGATGGACCCTAAACTGGATAAGGCATCAGGTAAGGTTTCTTACCGCACCTCACGTGACAGTTGGACCCGCTACCACGTTGATTCTAACATCAGCGAAGACTTCTATTCCGCGGCTAACTTGTACTATCAGCCCAAATTTAAGAAGCAGTTCTATTCAGCCAGTTTTAATCAGCCATTGAGTGAGAAAGCCGGTTTTATCTTTGCCTATAACCGTCAGCAGTCAGACATTCCCTATCGCCATCCCTATCTGGCTCAATGGGAAGATCAGGAACGCATTAGTGAAACGTATTTATTGAAAGGCACCTATCTGACGGACAGTGGCGATATTGTCCGTATGACGGGCATGTATTCTCCGCACGAATCTAAGTATTACAAAAAAGATGTAAAGAACGGGGCGTATACCAATACTGGCGGCGGCTACCGCTTCAATATGGAATGGGAACATAACGCTAACTGGGGGAAAATGACCAGTCTGGCGGGCTATCAGTCTGAACAAAATAAGATTGAGCATGAAGCGAATGAATTCATCCATTGGGTCTACAGTAACTCACGATTAGGTTTTATCTCACCGTCGCTGGATTGGCGCTCTGCATCAGCCGTATCACGGATTGGTGGTTATGGCACATTTTCCACAGACAAAAATACCACCACATTCAAGCAAGATTACGAACTTAACCCTAAATTCTTACTAGGGATGACCCATCAGGTTGATTTTGGTTGGCAGGCTGATTTTGCGAGTGCACAGTATCGCCGTTCTCAAGATGCCTACTTGGCCAGTGTTGGGTCGAATGCCACTTATGTTAATCCCAACGTTGTATGCTTACCCGGTGATTCAATGTGTATTTCCGGTGAGCAGTTTGCTGGCAACCGTACACTCTACCCAGCCCGTTCTGTGCAAGTCAGCTACAACAGCTATGCTGCCTATCTGCAAAATAGCATGAACTACGGTCGTCTGGAAGTAACTCCCGGTGTGCGTGTTAGCTACGATGATTTCTTGGAAAATCTGAATGTTGCCCCTCGTTTTTCCGCCTCTTATGATGTCTTCGGCGATCGCTCAACACGCGTATTCGGTGGAGCTAACCGCTATTATGGCGCGAATATGCTAGCGTATAAAATGCGTCAGGGTATTGGTACAAGTGTTGTGCAAAGGCGTACGTCATCTACTGCGCCATGGGTATCTAACCCTGCAAGAACAGTAGGTAGCAATTATGATGTTTCTGATTTAAAAACGCCTTACAGTGATGAAGTGACGCTGGGTTTATCGCAGCGCGTGATGGATACCGTGTGGACGGCGAAGTGGGTTAATCGTCAGGGGAAAGAGCAGTTTGGTGGTGAGACAATTACTGCTGCTGATGGTGAAAAGTACCGCGTGATGAATAACGCTGGTCGGACAGAGGGAAATACGCTGTCTCTGGAAGTGCAGCCCATCAGTCCACACCGTTTCAGCTTTGCAGAAGTGAATTGGAAACTGGGCGCTGGTATTGCGAAAAATAAATCTAATTCGATCGCTTACTACGATGATAACAACACAGATGAGCAGCGGGTGATTGTTGATGATAAGCTGATGTATAAAGGCGATATGGATGCGATGGACTTCAACACCCCGTGGACGGCCTTCCTGAATGTAGATACTTATTTCCCAGCGATTCGTCTCAACTGGGGACAGCGAGTAGGCTATACCTCCGGTTACAAAGGATATATTACTCTACCATTGAGTACGGTGTGTCCTGGTGGTAGCCCTGCCTGTAACGCTGAACCTGGCTTTACCGGAGATGCGAAAGAATATATCTCTACCACATATGACGATTTTATCTCCTATGACTGGCGTTTTTCTTACTCTCAGCCGGTCTACAAAACTCAGACGCTGGATATCACGCTGGATGTGCTGAACGTTCTGGATAACGTGGTCGAAACGCAGCAGAGGACGAATATTAATACGACGGTAGTAACCTACAAACCTGGCCGTCAGTTCTGGCTTGGCGTCGCTTACACCTGGTAAATCCTATGCCCCGTCATACGTCGCATGCCGACGTATGACGGGGCATTTTTGCATTCTGCATATTTACATATTTACATTCAGACATTGCCTTACAGGCAAACATAAAAAACAAAAAGGTTGTTATGAACTGGAAGAAGTGTTGCTGGTTATCGCTAACGGCTGTCGGCCTGTTAGCGGGAAGCGTTGTGAGTCAGGCTGAAGAAATAAAAATCCCGTTGCCGGTTATTAAAGAAGGCACGCTGACGAACGGGTTGCGTTATACCCTTGTTCCGCTGGATGGGACGAAGACGCGGGTCGATATTCGCCTGATTGTTGATGTCGGTTCGATCGATGAAAACGACAATGAATCCGGTGTGGCGCACATGGTGGAGCACATGGTGTTTCGCGCCAGCGACGCCTTTCCTCAAGGCGTGAGCACGGAACTGCACAAACAGGGCTGGGTTCGAGCGCAAAGCTATAACGCCGTGACCAACTACGAACGCACCATGTATATGATGAGCCCGCCGAAAGGTAATCGCGATCTGGGAACGTCCTTGCAGGCGCTGAGCCAGATGACAGGCCATGCCAAGCTGTTACAAAGCGATCTGGATGATGAGCGCAAAATCATTCTGGAAGAGTGGCGTGGCAAGTTGGGTGTATCGGAACGCATGAACCAGCAGCGCGTACAGGCAATTCGCCATGACTCTCGTTATCCTTCCCGCCCGGTAATTGGCACTGAGCAGTCGATTAACGACACGCCAGCTAGCGTGCTACAGGATTTCTATCAGCGCTGGTATCACCCATCGAATATGCGTTTGATGATTATTGGTGATATCACACCTGCGGATGCGGAACGTGAAATTCAACGCTATTTTGCACCACTGCCGAATGTCGCGGTGCCAGCCCGTGATTACTACGAACCATTACTGAAACCACGCCTCAACGTGGCACGTTTGCAGGATAGCCAAAGCGGCAGCAGCCAAGTGTCGTTCGTCTATCGTTTCAATGACAAAGACACATTTGGTCAACCTGAGTATCGCCACCGCTTGCTCACGCAAATCACGATGTCTGCGGTCACGCGTCAGATTCGTCGACAACAAGCAGAATTACCGCAAGACGCCAGTAGTCTGGTGGTGCGTAAATCGGATATCGGTAAAACCACCGCGGCATTGGGCTTTTTCGCCAATGTAATGCCGGGAGGCCACGACGCTGCGCTTTCTGCCGTATTGAAAGAAATCGAGCGGTTAAAACGCTATCCGCTAAACGAGCAGGACATCACGGAGATCACATCCGACATTCGTGAAGTCGCGCAGCGTATGGCAGATAGGCAGGAAACACGCGAGTTTTCGGATTGGGTTCAGCAGTTGACCATCGTTTGGCAACAGGATCGCCCTTATGTCGGCAGCCAGCAGCGCGGCAAAGATGCGCTGGAAGTGCTGGAGACTATCACGGTGGAAGATGTGAACCGCCATTTGCAACGCTGGTTAGCTTCGCCAGATACGCTGGTGCAGTTTAGCGTACCGGGCGCAACGCCTTTCACTCTGCCTAAGCCAGAGGCGATTCTCAAATTGCAGAAACAGTGGGCGGTGGCGACGTTGGCACCGTTGCAGGTAGAAAAAGAGAAAGTCATTCCTGAGCTGCCTTCCGTGACGCAAAGCGGAAAGCGCACGGCGGTGAAAACCTTTGCTGCCCAAAAAGTCGAGCAGTGGCAACTGAGTAACGGTGACCGCGTGGTATGGCTGCGTGCACCAGAGGCAGGTAAGAAAGTGTATCTCACCGCGACGAGTCAGGCTGGCTTCATGGCAGCCACGCTGAATCCGTGGCAGGCACAACTGGCGAGTCAACTGGTCGATCAAAGCGGGCCAGCAACATGGAGCGGGGAAGCGCTCAGTAACTGGAAAAAGGAAAAAACGCTGTCGCTGAGTATCGATCAGGGCGCGGATCAACTGACCGTCAGTGGCACCGCGCCAACCGAGCAACTGGCAAATTTGTTTGGGTTATACCGTGAGCTGAATGTTGCGCCGGGAATCGATCCTGATGTGATGAAAGAGAGCATGATGAGTCTGGCGCGTCAGAAAGCCAATGATGACCAGTCTGTTTCAGGTATACGCGCCAGTGAAATTACCAAACTGCGCTTTGGTGGACCCGCGTGGCAACAGCCTGAAATTGCAGAACTGAAAAAAATTTCTGCGCCAGCCTTGCTGTCACAGTGGCATAAAGCCGCTTCTGCACCAGTGACTTACTATCTGATCGCAGATATGCCCGCTGCACAGCTGTTGCCACAGGTTGAACGCTATCTTGCGACCATTCCGCGTCAGCCTGCCAGCGAGGTAAAACAGCATCTGGCGCTTCCGGGCAAACGTGAAGCAACTTCTGCCATCAATATTGAACCGCGTGCCGATATCCTGACCTGGAGTTTCACACCGCATACGTGGACGCCGCAGGCTGCGGTACAGGTGAGCATTGCTCGTAACATTGCGAGTAAATATCTCAAGGCGAGCCTGCGTGATGATGCACTCGGTATTTACCGTATGCGTGTCGATAGCGAGCTGGAAGATAAAAAACAGCGCATTGAGACGGAGGTGAGCTTTACCAGCGCGCCTGAGCGAGCGCAGGAGCTGTGGACGTTGGCTGAGCAAGCTTTCGCTGAACTGCCGTCAAAGATTACGCAGCAGGATGTGGACGAGCAAAAAGCACAATTCATCCGTGCGGAAAAAGGACGTCAGAGCGATTTGACTACGATACAGCGCCGCTTGCTGCTGAGCTATCGCCACTATGACGATCCGCGCTATTTGAGCCGCGTATCTACACTGGCGGACAGCATCACGCTGGAAGGTGTACGCGCAATGTCGGCGAAGCTGTATAACCCAGAAAACCGGGTGCTTTACATCACCTTGCCGCAAGAGGTGAAAAAGTGAAAAAGATCGTGGCGCAGTTTGTCGATCTCTGCCGTCCCTTTTGGGGCGGTAAACGGAGCTGGCGAGAATGGCTACTCTTGCTCATTGCCATCTCGATGGGCGGTGCGATCGTCTATCTCAACGTGTTGATAAACGAGTGGAGCAAATCGTTCTATGATGCGTTAGGGGCATTCGACAGCAGTTTGTTGCTTTCGCTGATGAAAGATTACGGTATTTACATCCTGATCTATATTGGGGTGATCGTGTATCAGGAGTGGTTTACCAAACTGCTGATTATTCGCTGGCGCAGTGCGTTAACCGCCGAGCTCGTGGAGAGCTGGCTGGCGAAGCGGGCATTTTATCGTATGTCGGTGGAAGGTAAGATTGATAACCCCGATCAGCGTATTGCCGAAGATATCAATCTGTTCGTCGACAAAGCCGTTAGCCTGGTGGTGGAGTTTTTGATCGTCACAGCACGCTTGTTTTCTTTCGTCGTTATCCTGTGGGGATTGTCGGGCGTTCAGCGCTTTACGCTGTTTGGCGAAGAGTGGGTGATTAAAGGCTATCTGGTCTGGGTCGTTATTCTGTATACGCTGCTCGGCACCTTGATCACGCATGTGGTCGGGAAACGCCTGCATGATATTAATTATGAGAAGCAAAAAGCGGAGGCTGATTTCCGCGCCGCGTTGCTGCGTAAGCATGATAACGCTGAGCAAATCGCGCTGTACGGCGGTGAAGCGCAAGAGAAAAGCCACCTTCAGCGTCATTTTTCGTCCATCGTGTCGAATTGGCGGCGTTTTATGAATGCCGAGCGTAATCTGGGCTTTTTCACCACGGGTTACATGCGTGTGAGCCTGATTGTGCCGATCTTTGCTGCCATGCCTGCTTTCCTGAATAAGACGGTAACGCTGGGCGGATTGATGCAGATCCGTGGGGCGTTTGCGCAGGTACACGGTGCGCTGAGCTGGTTTATCCATAAGTACAAGGAGTTTGTGATTCTGTCCGCCAGCATGGCGCGTTTGAGTCAGTTCAAGGAAGAAATCAAACGTCATCAGTCTGAACAGACCGATGCGGTAGTAGGGCAGGATTTACGCATTGAGCAACTTTCCTTTACTACGCCACAAGGTTCTCCTCTGCTGCAAAATGTGGATCTGAACTGCGAAGCGGGTAGCTGGAGTAAATTTTCTGGGCGCAGCGGGCTGGGAAAATCAACGCTACTGCGTACGCTAAATGGCTTATGGCCGTATTACGATGGTCGCTGGCAGTCGCTCGAAGGTCGCAGCCTGCTGCTACCGCAGCAAAGCTATTTAGGTCAGGGGACGCTGGCGGAGATTCTCTGCTATCCACACCCACCGCTGGCTGATAGCGAGATGCTGCGCCAGACGCTGGATAGCGTCGGGCTGGGAGCGTGGCGCGATCGTTTAAGTGAGCAATTGAACTGGGATCGGGTGTTTTCCGGCGGTGAACGGCAGCGTGTTGCCTTTGCCCGTGCGCTGATTGCCAAACCCGATACCCTCTATCTGGATGAAGCGACCAGTAATCTGGATCATGACTCTGCCAGACAGCTTCTGGCGCTGGTCAAGCTGGCGTTGCCGATGTGTACCGTGGTCGCCATTACGCACCAGACAGAATTGGACGATCTGTTCCCACATCGTTATGACCTAACCGATTTCGCCTCACCGCGCAGTTGATGTTGCCCGCAGGCCTTCCGGTTATCGGAGGGCCTGCGGTTCTGGTAGGTTTCTTGTCCCATGCCCCCTATAATCCCTCACAAGATTATCCCGTCTTTTACGGCACTTTTCGTCGCTTGCAGACTCCAACTCCCATCTTGCTAGGGTGGCTGATGAAGGAAGCCGTTCAATTTTGAGGAGTACACACCATGAATTCTCGTCCGCTATCTTTGGGGTTACCGCTAGTGTTGGGTTTACCATTACTGCTGACCGGATGCAGCACGCTGTCCAATTTTTCCTGGTCCAGCCTATCGCCGTTTAATTGGTTCGGTAGTTCGCTGCAAATCACGGATGCGGGCGTCGGTGGCATCAATGCGGGTACGCCGTTATCTGAAGGCGCGTTACAGAACGCGCTGGATGGCAGTTATCAACTTCGTAGTGGAATGGGGACATCCAACGGTCAACTGGTCGCGTTTTATCAGGCGCTTGATGGCAAAGAGGTGAAAATGGTCATCAGCGGCCAGCCGAAGGGTAGCGTGCGCAAAGTTGAAGTCATGGACCCGGCGATTGGCAGCGCAGGTGGCGTGAAAATCGGTGATGCCTTTAGCAATACCTACAGCAAAGCCTTTGAGTCTTGTCAGTTGGGGCAAGGTGATGATGCGCGGGGCGTTGAATGTGCCGCGCCCCAGAGCACGCATATCAGCTACGTCTATTCCGGCGAGTGGAGTGGGCCAGAAGGCTTGATGCCGCCCGACGATATCCTGAAAAACTGGAAAGTGAGCAAAATCGTGTGGCACGCACAGGCGCGTAACACATCCGTTTTATAAAGGGCGTCTTGACGTTAACGGACTAATTTGTCTTCACGCAAGGTAAAATCCAGGCGGCTTCCGGTATGATACCCGTGCCGCCTGATTTTTTTTCGGTACCCGTATTTGCTGTAACCATGGTAGTAAACCATAACAACAAAAGAAAAAACTGACGTTTGAGGAAGCAGAAATGACACCAATTCAAAGCGGTATTTTATTGGAACACCGCCGTTTTGCCATCTTTATGGAAGCGATGATTCAGGGAGAGTTTGATGCTATCCGGCAGGGATGCAAAAAATTCTGTCAGACATTACAAGATTTACAGCAGCAGTATCCCGATGCCGGATTAGGCGCGGTACTGGCGTTTGGTAACGATGTTTGGCGCGATCTGGACTGTAACCACAGCGCGGCGGAGCTGAAATCGTTTACGCCGTTGGGTAAAGGGCTTGCCCCGGCAACGCAGCGCGATTTACTGATTCATATCCAATCGCTCCGCCATGACGTTAACTTCACGCTGGCACAGGCTGCGCTGGCCGCGTTTGGTAGCGCAATTCGTATTGAAGAAGAGACGCACGGTTTTCGCTGGGTAGAAGATCGCGATTTAAGCGGTTTTATCGACGGTACAGAAAACCCACAGGGTGAGGCACGGCACGCCGTGGCAATTATCCCTGAAGACCAGCCGGATGCCGGTGGCAGTTACGTGTTTACCCAACGCTGGGAACACAATCTGAAGCAGTTGCAGCGTTTTAGCGTGGAACAACAGGAACAGATGATCGGGCGCACGAAGCAGGATAACGAAGAGCTGTCTTCGGATCAGCGCCCTGTAACGTCGCACCTCAGCCGCGTGGATTTAAAGGAAGACGGCAAAGGGCTGAAAATCCTGCGTCAGAGTCTGCCTTATGGCACCGCGAGCGGGAAAAATGGGCTTTATTTCGTCGCCTACTGTGCGCGTCTGCATAACATTGAACAGCAGCTGCTGAGTATGTTCGGCGATCGTGACGGCAAACGTGATGAGATGCTGCGCTTTACGCGCGCTGTCAGCGGCAGCTATTTCTTCGCGCCGTCTTTGGCGAAGCTTTTGTCACTGTAAGGTTTGACGCGTTTTCCTGATGCCTGCATTCGTGCAGGCATCAATGCTCTGCATTGGCTATCTTGCTGTGTTTTTCTCTTTTCTTTTTCTTCTTTTTTGCCGTTATCTCTCGTTGTGGTGTTATGCCCTTTCGCGCTTAAAAACTCCGAAATATTATATATAAAGGTTATATGTTAACCAGCACTTCCCCTACACTGATTTGCGCTATACCCGTCATACTTCAAGCTGCTTGTGCGTTGGCCGCCCTTACTCACCCCAGTCACTTACCTGAGTAAGCTCCTGGGGATTCGCTCGGTTGCCGCGTTACAAGGCCATAAATGAGCCTTGCCCTAAGGGTCAACGCAGAGCGTTGTTCAAAACGTTAACGTTTTGTCACGCAACTCGAATTATTTAGGGTATATACAAAAACGGCTATGAAACGGCCCCGATAACAAAGCCTATCGAATAGGCGCGAACTCTGGCAGGACATAAGATGAATCAAGTACAGGTGAAAGGCTGGCTGGTGAAAGGTTCTCTGGCGCTGTCATTGCTGCTGGGCGGGCAGAGCGCTGTCTCCGCTACCGAGCTGCTGAACAGCTCTTATGATGTGTCTCGTGAGCTCTTTGTGGCGCTCAATCCCGGCTTTGAAAAGCAGTGGTTGTCGCAACACCCTAACGATCCAATCACGATCAAACAATCGCATGCGGGTTCATCTAAACAGGCGCTGGCTATCCTGCAAGGGTTGAAAGCCGATGTGGTGACCTACAATCAGGTGACGGACGTCCAGATCCTACACGATCGTGGGCAACTGATTCCCGCTGACTGGCAGGCGCGTTTACCGAATAACAGCTCTCCGCTCTACTCCACCATGGCCTTTCTGGTTCGCAAAGGTAATCCAAAAGGGATTCACGACTGGAACGATCTGGTTCGTGATGATGTAAAACTGATTTTCCCGAACCCGAAAACCTCTGGCAATGCCCGTTATACCTACCTTGCCGCCTGGGGCGCGACCAGTAAAGCTAACGGTGGCGATGACGCCAAAACGCGTGCATGGATAACGCGTTTTCTGGCGAATGTCGCGGTATTTGATACCGGCGGCCGTGGCGCAACCACGACATTTGTGGAGCGCCAACTGGGGGATGTGTTGATCAGTTTTGAATCCGAGGTGAATAACATTCGTAACCAGTACGGTGCTGAAAACTACGAAGTCATCGTTCCGAAGGTCAATGTGCTGGCAGAATTCCCGGTCGCGTGGATTGATAAGAATGTCGAGAAGAATGGCACCGAACAGGCGGCAAAAGCCTATCTGAATTATCTCTATAGCCCAGACGCGCAGAAAGTGATCACCGATTTTTACTACCGTGTGAATAACCCTGAACTGGCGAAAACGCTAAAATCTCGCTTCCCAGAGACCACCTTATTTCGCGTGGAAGATCAGTTTGGTTCGTGGCCGCAGGTGATGAAGACCCACTTCGACACGGGGGGGGAATTGGATAAACTGCTGGCGGCGGGTCGTCAGTAATGTCTTTTGGTTCAGGTAAGCGGGTGCTGCCGGGATTCGCGCTGAGTCTGGGCAGTAGCCTGCTGTTCGTCTGTCTGATTCTCCTGCTGCCCTTAAGTGCGCTGGTGATGCAACTCTCAGCGATGAGTGTGGCGCAGTACTGGGCGGTGATCTCCAACCCGCAGGTGGTGGCGGCTTACAAGGTCACGCTCTTGGCGGCGGGGCTGGCGACGGTATTCAACGCAGGGTTTGGCCTGTTAATGGCGTGGATTCTTACGCGCTATCGTTTTCCCGGTCGTGCCTTGCTGGATGGATTGATGGATTTACCCTTCGCTCTACCCACTGCCGTGGCGGGGCTGACGCTGGCTGCGCTGTTTTCAACAACCGGCTGGTACGGCGCATGGCTGGCAGAATATGGCATTAAGGTGTCCTATACCTGGTTGGGTATTACGGTTGCGATGGCGTTCACCAGCATTCCTTTTGTGGTGCGTACCGTGCAACCAGTGTTGGAAGATCTGGGGCCGGAATACGAAGAGGCGGCACAAACGCTGGGGGCGAATCGCTGGCAGTGTTTTCGTTACGTCATTTTACCAGAGTTAACGCCAGCGCTATTAACCGGCACCGCGCTGTCGTTTGCCCGCAGTCTGGGTGAATTTGGCGCGGTTATCTTTATTGCGGGGAATATTGCCTGGCAGACAGAGGTCGTTTCGCTGATGATTTTTATCCGTTTGCAGGAATTTGATTTCCCTGCCGCCAGTGCGATTGCCTCCGTCGTGTTAGCCGCATCCTTATTGATACTGTTTGCCGTCAACGTGCTGCAAAGCCGTTTTGGACAACGGACCCGGAGCGTGTAATGGCAGAGAGCCCTACCGTGACGCCGCGACGTCAATCTCACCCTGTTCGGCAGGCACGTAACTGGGCGAGAGCCGCACTGATTGCGTTGGGCGTGATATTATCGCTCATCATGCTAGTCATCCCTTTAGTGTCAATTTTTGCCGCTGCGCTATCGCACGGACTAGGGGGCGTTTGGCGTAATCTGAGCGATCCTGACATGCTGCATGCGATTGGCCTTACGCTGCTGGTGGTCGCAATTGTCGTACCGGTGAATCTGGTTTTTGGCACGCTGCTAGCGTGGTTGGTCACACGCTTTCAGTTTCTAGGGCGACAACTCTTACTTACGTTGATCGACATTCCTTTTGCCGTCTCGCCAGTGGTCGCCGGTTTACTGTATCTGCTTTTTTATAGCACCAACGGTCCGGTCGGCGGCTGGCTGGATGAACAGGGACTCCAGTTGATGTTTGCCTGGCCGGGTATTGCGCTGGTGACAATATTTGTGACCTGTCCGTTTATGGTCAGGGAACTGGTTCCGGTGATGATGAGTCAGGGCAGCCAGGAGGAAGAGGCTGCCGTGCTGCTCGGTGCGTCAGGCTGGCAGGTGTTCTATCAGGTGACGCTACCGAATATTCGCTGGGCACTGCTCTATGGTGTCGTGCTGACCAATGCCCGGGCGATTGGCGAGTTTGGCGCGGTATCCGTCGTGTCGGGCTCAATTCGTGGTGAAACTTACACGTTGCCGCTACAGGTTGAATTACTGCATCAGGATTATAACAGCGTGGGAGCGTTTACCGCGGCGGCGTTGCTAACCGTGATGGCGATACTGACGCTGTTCATCAAGAGCGCCTTGCAGTGGCGCGTAAAACGGCAAATGAATAAACACTAACTTTTATCTCACTCACGCCGCGCGCGTGAGTTTTTTAGGACTCAATTTGTGACGACGCTTGAGCAGTGTATTGGTAATACCCCACTGGTGAAATTGCAGCGTGTGACGCAGGGGTTAAACAGCGAAATCTGGCTGAAGTTGGAAGGGAATAATCCCGCTGGATCGGTAAAAGATCGTGCTGCACTTTCTATGATCCAGCAGGCGGAGAATCGCGGAGATATCTCCCCCGGTGACAGGCTGATCGAAGCAACCAGCGGGAACACCGGCATTGCATTGGCGATGATCGCGGCGGTGAAAGGCTACCGACTACGCCTGCTGATGCCGGACAATATGAGCTATGAACGCCAGACCGCGATGCGTGCCTACGGGGCGGAGCTGGTGTTGGTTAACCGCAAGCTGGGGATGGAAGGGGCGCGGGATCGCGCGAAACAGATGGTGTTGGCGGGAGAGGGGAAAACGCTCGATCAGTTCAATAACCCGGACAACTCGCTGGCGCATTTTCTCACGACGGGTCCAGAAATCTGGCAACAGACGGCAGGCAAGCTGACTCATTTTATTTCCAGCATGGGGACAACCGGCACGATCTCTGGCGTCAGCCGCTATCTGAAGCAGCAGAATCCGGCAGTGTGTACCGTTGGGCTACAGCCTGCGGAAGGGAGCCACATTCCCGGCATTCGCCGCTGGACGCCGGATTATATGCCGGGCATCTTCCGTGCCGATCTGGTCGATCGCATTCTGGATATGACACAGGTGGACGCAGAGAATACGCTGCGGCAGCTGGCGCGTCAGGAAGGTATTTTCTGCGGCGTTAGCTCTGGTGGCGCGGTTGCGGGTGCACTGCGGCTTGCGGAGGAAAACCCCGGTAGCGTGATTGTGGCGATAGCCTGCGATCGCGGCGATCGATATCTGTCCACCGGGGTCTTTGACTGATGACTATTCCCGCTCCAGCGCGTGAATCGGTTCCATCCGTGCAGCGCGGCGAGCAGGGAAGAAGCCGAAGATAATGCCGATCAGGCTGGAGCACAGGAACGCGGCAATAATCGAGGCGCTGGAATAGATCATCGAAAAATTGCTGCTGAACTGTGCGAATAGCACGCCGATTCCCAACGACAGCGCTACACCCACGATGCCGCCGAACAGGCAAACTAGCACGGCCTCGATGAGAAACTGCTGCATGATGTCGCTGGTGCGCGCGCCAACCGCCATGCGAACGCCGATCTCTCGGGTTCGTTCTGTGACGGATACCAACATGATGTTCATCACGCCGATACCGCCGACCAGCAGCGAAATCAGGGCGATCATCGACACCAGCAGTGCGAGTGTGGTGGTGGTTTTCTCGATCATCTGGCGGATATTATCGGTGTTCATGATAAAGAAGTCTTTCGTACCGTGCCGCTGCGTCAGCAGCGTGGTGATGTTCTTCTCGGCGATGTTCATATCAATATTGTCTTTTACCCGCACCGTAATGCTTCTCAGGTAGGACTGCCCGACCATGCGTTTCATCACCGTGGTGTACGGCACCCAGACATTCAGATTTTCATCGCTGCCGAAACCGCCTTGATTCTTACTGACGACACCGATAATCCGCACGGGTAGCGAGCCCAGCAAAATCACTTGCCCAATGGGGTCCTCGCCGTGGGGAAAGAGTTTATCGCGCGTATTTTTGTCAATCACTGCATCCTGAGTCAGTTGATCGACGCTGCTGCGTGGGAAAAGCACGCCGCGATCTACTGTGTAGCCACGCACGGTGAAGAACTGTTCTCCAACCCCAGAAACGCTGGCGGAAACGGCGATATTGCCGTAGCGCATGGTAACGCTGGTGGAGATTGAGGGCGTGACGCTGTGTACGTAGGGCTGTTGTGCCAGTGGCTGAATATCGCTGGCGCGCAGCGTCTGGATAGCGCTGGCATCCATGTCGCCGAAGTCTTTGCCGGGAAAAATTTCCAGCGTGCTCGTGCCCATCGAATTGATATCGGCCAGTACCTGCTGCTGCGAACCTTTTCCCAGCGCGACCACCGAAACGACCGACGCAATCCCAATGATAATGCCGAGCATGGTCAGAAAGGTGCGCATCCGCTGCGCATTCATCGCCAGCAACGCCATTTTGAAGGCATCAATAAAGCGATCTTTGAACTGATTCAGGGCAGAGGTGGTAGGAGACACGGTGTCAGGTAATGGCGCGGTGACTTCTTGGGGGCGCGTTTGTCGATCGGCAATCACTTCGCCATCGCGCAACTCGATGATGCGCTGTGCGTGTTCGGCGATCGTCATATCGTGCGTGACGATCACGACCGTGTTGCCCTGTTTGTGCAGGTCGCGGAGTATGCTCAGGACTTCGTTGCCGCTGTGGGTGTCCAGTGCTCCGGTCGGCTCATCCGCCAGAATAATGCCGCCGCTGTTCATCAGTGCCCGCGCGATACTCACGCGCTGCTGTTGGCCGCCGGAAAGCTGGCTAGGCCGATAGTGAAGGCGATGTTCCAGCCCGAGTTTGGTCAGCAGCTCTGCCGCCCGCTGACGGCGCGTCAGTCTGCTCTTCCCTGCATAAATCGCAGGGACTTCGACATTCCCGAGTGCAGTCAGGTCACCAAGCAGGTGGTAGCGTTGAAAAATAAAGCCAAAGTGTTCGCGGCGCAGTTCGGCCAACTGGTCGTTATCCAATTCACCCACGGCGCGTCCTGCCACCTGATAGTCACCGGCAGACGGCTTATCAAGGCAGCCGAGAATATTCATCAGCGTGGATTTTCCCGAACCTGATGCGCCGACAATCGCCACCATTTCTCCCTGATTGATGGTCAGATTAATGTCTTTAAGAACGGTAACGTCCTGTTCGCCGTTGGAAAAACGGCGGGTGATACCAGTCAGCTTAAGCAAAGATGTCGACATGCGTTACATCCCCATCGGCGGGCCGGGATGCGTGGAGGTTACATCGCCGGGAGAGGGACTGACCACGATCTGTTCCCCGACGCTGAGCCCCGAACGAATCTGGGTGCGCACGTTATCATTGAGGCCAAGCGTGACCAGACGCGATTCAACTTTCTTGTTCGCATTGACGACCTGCACATACCACATGCCATTGCGCAAGGTTAACGCCGTCGCCGGAACGACAATGGCATTTTTCACCGAAGACAGCAAAATATTGACCTGTGCCGTCATTGAGATACGCAATACGCCATCAGGATTTTGCACATCGAACTGACCGTTGTAATAAATTGCGGTACTGGATGAGGAACTGGAACTGCTTGTACTGGATGACGTCGTTGTCGAGTCAGTGTTGATGGAGTCCGGCGCGGGCTCGATCGAACTCAGCGTTGCTTCATAACGCTTATTCGGTTCACCCAGAATACTGAACCAGACCGGCATGCCGGTTTTCACCTTAACGACGTCGGCTTCTGAGATTTTTACCTTGATGGTCATGGTGTCTAAATTGGCGACTTTGGCAATGGTTGGCGTAGTCTGGATCGCATTCACCGTTTGGCCTGCTTCTACGGGAATCGCCACCACCGTGCCATCCATCGGCGAGCGAATTTGGGTATATCCCAGATTCACTTTGGCGGTGTTAACGGTTATCTGCGCCTGAACGATTTGGGCGTCTAACGCGTCGATATTGGCTCTGGTGGCATCAAGCGTTGCCTTTGCACTATCGTAATCCGCCTGTGCGCCCACACCGCGCTTCATTAGCATCTGCTGACGTTGCCAGCTCAATTCGTTATTACGCAATTCTGCCACTTTGGCAGCCCGCTGAGCCTGAACATTTTTCAGCGCCGCTTCGCTATTCTTTAATGTGTCCTGCTGCGTGAGGTCATCGATCTCGGCGATCAATTGCCCTTTTTTCACCTTATCGCCGAGTTCGACGTGCAGTGCTTTGATTTGCCCTGAGGCTTGAGCGCCGACGCTAACTTGCTTCTGCGCCTCAATGTTTCCATCGGCGAGTACCGTCTGTTCGAGATCGGCAATCTCTGCGGCGGTAGTGATCGCGTTTGGCGTTGGCGCTGGTTTGTTGAAAAACAAATGAATAAGCACGGCTGCGGCGATAATACCAAGCGCGATCGTGATACGGCGTCGTGTAAAAAATCGTGATTGCATCAGGGGGAGTCGTCCTTAATGAATGCATCTGTATCCGTCATACTTCAAGTTGCATGTGCGTTGGCTGCGCTTAGTAACCCGAATCACTTACCTGAGTAAGCTCATCGGGATGCCTTCTCTTGCCGCCTGCCTGAAACTCGAATTATTTAGGGTATCAACGGGAATAAATAACGCAGGTGAGTAATTTACTCCGAGTCCGTAAAGGTAGCGGTAATCTTTGCTGAAAGAAATGGTAAGGATTAAGTAAATCTGGCTGCGAATATTCACGCCAAGCCTGAGAATACATCATCTATACCCATCATACTTCAAGCTGCATGTGCGTTTCCTTCCCGCAACTCGAATACGTAGGGTATACCCGATTAAAGAGGACAGGATATGAATATTTTACTGGTCGATGATGATGTAGAGCTGGGCGATATGCTCTGTGAGTATCTGAATGCGGAAGGGTTTTCAACCTCGCGAGTGCTGACGGGCAAAGAGGGCGTTGATGGCGCGATGTCGGGGGATTACACCGCAATGATTCTGGATGTCATGCTACCGGATATGAGTGGGATTGATGTACTGCGCCAAATCAGAAAAACCCAGCAGTTACCCATTATTATGCTGACGGCGAGAGGGGACAACATTGACAGGGTCATTGGTCTGGAAATGGGGGCGGATGACTATATGCCTAAACCTTGTTACCCGCGTGAACTGGTGGCAAGGCTGCGTGCGGTGTTACGTCGCTATGACGAACAGCCGAGTACAAAGCGTGACGACAGCGTGGCGGCCAGTGGCGATCTGGTATTGAACCCCGCAACACGCATTAGCGAATGGCGCGGGAAGCCGTTTGATCTGACGGCATCTGAGTTTAACTTGCTGGAGCTGCTATTGCGCTTCCCCGAGCGGGTGGTATCGAAAGACGAGTTGTCTGAAAAATGTCTGGGGCGTCGTCGTGAGGCCTATGATCGCAGCGTAGATGTACACATCAGCAATATTCGTCAGAAGCTTGGAGCATTATCGGGCAACACGATGACGATTGAAACGGTGCGCAGCGTCGGATATCGGGTTCGCTGATGATGATTCGTGGAAGGCTTTTCTGGAAGATACTACTGGGATTCTGGCTGACGTTTCTCGTCATGTCTCAACTGTTATGGTTGGCTTTTTCCTTGAGTGGAGATCGCCATAAGCCGTTGGAAGAAATCGTGGTGTCGCGCATTGCGACGATGCAAACCGAGATAGTGGCCGCGGCGCTGCAACATGGTGGTCTGGGCGAACTCAACGCTGTGATGTCGCTGTTACCGCAGAAAGAGCAGCAATACATTTCCATCACGGAATCGCCTCTGCCGCTGTCGGAACAGGAATTAGTTTCTTCCCCGCAGAACGCGTTGCTCGATGACGCGTTTACGCCGGATAAACGTGGTGCGCAGCGTGCCACCTACGTTATCAAGCAGGTCAGCGGCCCGGCGGGAAAGTGGTATCAGATACGTTATGATGCTGAGCTGCTGCGCAGCGAATTTCGACCTCCTCGTCCCGTTGAATTTCTCAATGTGCCGATGCCATTTGTCATCATTGCAGGGCTTGGCGGGTTGCTATTTAGCTCGGTGCTGGCGTGGAGTCTGGCACGCCCATTGAACCAGATCCGTGCCGGTTTTGATCAGGTGGCGCAGGGCGATCTGACTGTGCGCCTGCTGCCGGTAATGCGTAAACGTCATGATGAAATCAGCGACGTGGCACGCGATTTCGATTCTATGGTTGAGCGGCTGGACAGCCTGGCCAGCGCGCGCGAACAACTGCTTCATGATGTCTCGCATGAGCTGCGTTCTCCACTGGCGCGTTTGCAGCTTGCCATCGGGCTGGTGAGGCAGAACCCAGATAACCTGGAGAACTCCTTGCAGCGTATCGAACGTGAGGCGTTGCTGATGGATAAGATGATTGGCGAACTGTTGACGCTATCGCGCACGGAGCATTCCGGTATTGAGGAGGCCTATTTCGATTTACTGGGTCTGGTGACGGCCGTGGTCAATGATGCGCGCTATGAAGCGCAGGTCACCGGCGTCGAAATCCTGCTTGCGGCGAATGAAGACGAAGACTACACGGTCAAAGGCAACGCGGAGTTGATGCGCAGGGCGGTCGATAATGTCATGCGTAACGCGTTACGTTTTTCTGCTCCCGCACAGCAGGTTGTCGTGTCGCTTATTGGTAATGAGCATGAGTGGATGATTCAGGTTGTCGATCAGGGGCCTGGCGTGGAGCAAAGTAAGCTCTCCAGCATTTTCGATCCTTTCATTCGTGTTGATTCGCCACTGTCTGGTAAGGGCTATGGATTGGGGCTGGCGATAGCCCGAAAGGTTGTGCTGGCGCACGGCGGGCATATTGAGGCGGATAATGGTGAGCAGTGCGGGTTAGTGATTCGCCTGTGCGTGCCGCGTTGGAAAGCCTGAAACGAAAACGGCACCATCCGGGTGCCGTTTCGTGCAAACGTAGTAAACCATCCGTAGAGGAAAGGCTTACTTTTTGATACGGATAACCGGTGTTTCACCGACAACAACCGTACCACTCAGTTTGGTCAATTCCTTGATTTCATCCATGTTGGAAATAACCACTGGTGTCAGAGTAGACTTCGCTTTTTCTTCCAGCAGAGCCAGGTCGAACTCGATAACGAGATCGCCTTTCTTCACGCGCTGGCCTTCTTCGGCGATGCGCTTGAAGCCTTCGCCTTTCAATTCAACGGTATCAATACCAAAGTGCACAAACAGCTCAATACCGCTGTCAGACTCGATGGAAAACGCATGGTTGGTTTCAAAAATTTTGCCGATGGTGCCGTCTACCGGTGCGACAATCTTGTTGCCAGTTGGCTTGATGGCAATACCGTCGCCGACGATTTTCTCTGCAAATACGACATCAGGAACATCTTCAATATTGACGATTTCACCGGACAGCGGGGCAATGATTTCGATGCTGCCAGTGTCTTTTTTATCGTCAGAAACCAGAGATTTCAATTTATCGAACAAACCCATGATTCTCTCCTAAGCATTAATATTGGGCCAGCGTATACCCTAATCTTTCAAGTTGTTGTGGCATTGGTGTTTTTTCGCTACCCCGACTGCGGCAGTATCGCCTGTCGGGGGTGCTGATTGCCACCTTGAAACCTATTAGGTAAAGCAGAATCAGCAGAGCGTTTTTTCTTTAATAAAGCGGCTCACCAGATTGCTTAACTCTTGTGCTGTCGGTTGAGCTAATGCTTGTTCCGCCAGCGCCTTCGCATCTTCGTAATTCGCATTACGGATGATTTTCTTGATGCTCGGGATAGAGATCGCACTCATACTGAATTCGTCCAGACCCATTCCCAATAACAGTAGTGTAGCACGTTCGTCACCGGCGAGCTCACCGCACATCCCTGTCCACTTGCCTTCGGCGTGAGACGCGTCGATGACCTGCTTAATCAGGGTAAGGACGGCGGGAGACATCGGGTTATAGAGATGAGAAATCAGCTCATTACCGCGATCAACTGCCAGAGTATACTGGGTTAAGTCATTTGTCCCAATACTAAAGAAGTCGACTTCTTTGGCTAAATGAGGAGCAATAGCCGCGGCAGCAGGTGTCTCAACCATCACGCCGACTTCAATGCTTTCATCGAAGGCTTTACCTTCTTCTCTCAGCTGTGCCTTCAACATTTCCAGTTCAGCTTTCAACTCACGCACTTCTTCCACGGAGATAATCATCGGGAACATGATACGTAGTTTGCCAAAGTTGGATGCACGCAGAATGGCGCGCAACTGAGCATGCAGAATTTCTTTGCGATCCAGACAGATACGGATAGCACGCCAGCCAAGGAACGGGTTCTCTTCCTTCGGCAGGTTCATGTAAGGCAGATCTTTGTCGCCACCGATATCCATGGTACGGACGATAACCGCCTGTGCGCCAACGGCTTCAGCAACGGCTTTATACGCCTGGAATTGTTCTTCTTCGGTCGGCAGTGAATCACGATCCATGAACAGGAATTCGGTACGATACAGGCCGACACCTTCTGCGCCGTTACGTTCTGCACCCGCGACATCACGCACGGTGCCGATGTTGGCACAGACTTCAACCTGATGACCGTCCAGCGTGATGGCTGGCAGATCTTTCAGCTTGGCCAGCTCATACTTTTCAGCGTGGTATTGCTGCTGAACGGCTTTTAATTCTTCAATTTTATCCGCAGTCGGATTCTGATAGATCTGGTTGTTTACCGCATCCAGAATCAGATAGTCGCCGTTTTTGACCTGCTGGGTCACGTTGGTCGTGCCGACGATCGCAGGCAGTTCCAAAGAACGCGCCATAATGGAAGTGTGAGACGTGCGGCCACCGAGATCGGTAATGAAGCCCAACACTTTGTCCAGATTCAACTGTGCGGTTTCTGACGGTGTCAGGTCCGTTGCAACCAGAATGACTTCATCCTGAATATCGCCCAGATCGACGATGGTCATATTGAGAATGTTGCGTAGCAAACGCTTCCCGATATCACGCATGTCCGCAGCGCGTTCTTTCAGATATTCATCATCAAGCTCTTCCAGCGCTTTGGCCTGGTTTTCGATAACGGAAAACGCAGCGGCATCGGCGGAAGCATGCTCATCTTTAATCAGGGCTATGATTTCCTGCTCGAACTCTTCATCTTCCAGCAACATGATGTGGCCTTCGAAGATGGCTTCTTTCTCTGCGCCCAGCGTCTCGCCCGCTTTCTTCTTGATAGCTTCCAACTGTGCGGATGCTTTGGAACGACCAGTCAGAAAACGTTCAGTTTCCTGTTCCACCTGATCCGCAGAGATTTTTTTCCGGTTGATGAGAATTTCATCTTCTTTCAGTAGCAGTGCCTTACCAAAAGCAATACCCGGTGATACTAATATGCCTGAAATCATAACCCTACCTTACTCGATTCTGGTGTTCACTAAAAAACTCGTCGATTACTCGAGCTCAGCCATCAGTTTGACCAGGTGTTCAACCGCTTTTTGTTCGTCTTCGCCTTCCGCAGCGATAGTAACCACAGTTCCTTGGGTTAAGCCGAGTGTTTGTAATTTGAATAGGCTCTTGGCGCTGGCGCTCTTGCCGTTGGACGTCACGGTGATGTCTGAAGCGAAGCCTTTGGCTTCTTTGACAAACTGAGCAGCGGGACGAGTGTGCAGGCCATTCGGTGCGGTGATAGTCACTTCTTGCTGGAACATGCTTTTTTCCCCAACTTATGGATTAGATTAATGTTGTGGAACTAAAGTTTAGCTGATTCACTGAACTTTAGCCTGTTTGGTTAGCGCCTGATTTATGTTACAGGGGCGGGCCACGATGCGACAAGAAAACCGTCAAACGTATTTCCTGAATAAAATACCATCAAACACCGCAGGTTCCGTCACCCATTATCTTAACCCCTGTCGCAAAACGGCGATGTGGGCTATCGTGCGCAGGACAAAACAATCGTACGCAGGACAAAAACAATGCGGTAAGGTGTGGTCTTTGCCGGATATTAATTTCACGCATCAAAATAATTGTTCGGTTAAATACTAAACCTGATGCAGAAAAGCAATCTGTATGTAGTGGAAAGTTTGAAGTGTGCCACAAAAAAGCACCTAAATAGGTGCTTTTTTAACATATCGGTCACTTGTTGTACGAGGTGACCAAGGTGGCTATTGTTGCAGTTCCTGCTCGGTGAACAGGTCGGCAAAGAGTGCGGTACTGAGGTAGCGTTCACCAGAAGAAGGCAGAATAACGACGATAGTTTTTCCTTCAAACTCTTTCTCTTTGAGCAAATTCAGCGCGGCGGCAACGGCTGCACCGGAAGAAATGCCAGCCAGAATGCCTTCTTCTTCCATCAAGCGGCGTGCGGTGCTGATTGCTTCTTCGTTCGTCACTTTCTCGACGCGATCAATCAGTTTCAGGTCGAGGTTACCAGGAATAAAGCCTGCACCGATGCCCTGAATCTTGTGCGGACCTGGCTTCAGCTCTTCGCCAGCCAGCGCCTGAGTGATTACCGGTGAGTCGGTAGGCTCAACCGCCACACTGATGATAGCTTTGCCTTTGGTGTTCTTGATGTAGCGGCTTACACCAGTCAGCGTACCGCCTGTGCCGACACCAGAAATGAAAACATCAACTTGACCGTCGGTATCTTCCCAGATTTCAGGGCCGGTGGTTTTTTCGTGGATCTCAGGGTTAGCCGGGTTGCTGAACTGTTGCAATAGCAGATAACGGCTCGGATCGCTGGCGACAATCTCTTCTGCTTTGGCGATAGCGCCTTTCATGCCTTTTGCGCCTTCGGTCAGCACCAGATTAGCACCCAGCGCTTTCAGCAGTTTACGGCGCTCAATACTCATGGTTTCCGGCATGGTGAGCGTGAGTTTGTAACCGCGAGCGGCTGCGACGTAAGCCAGGGCAATCCCTGTGTTTCCGCTGGTAGGTTCAACCAGTTCAATACCCGGTTTGAGAACGCCACGCTTTTCTGCATCCCAAATCAGGTTGGAGCCGATACGGCACTTTACGCTAAAGCTAGGGTTGCGGGATTCCACTTTAGCCAGAATGCGTCCGTTGCCGATACGGTTCAGACGAACCAGCGGCGTATGGCCGATTGTGAAAGAATTGTCTTCGTAGATCTTGCTCATAGCCTGTCCTTATAACTGTATGAAATTTTTGCGAACGTAGAGAGAATACTCGTTCACACTTTTCAGTGAAGTAAAGAATTGCTATATCGTTATGTTCTTAAGAAATATCTTTTCATTACAATAGAAAGCACTGGCCGTTCTGAGCCAGTGCGCACAGTCTTTTTATGACGCGTTTTTCGGCAGCGTCGCGGACAGAGCCCGATAGCGATCCACCCACAGTTGCGTTGCGCCGCATACCGCGACGGGCATGATGACCAGATTCAAAAAAGGCACTAGCGTAAACAGGCTGACCAAGGCACCAAACTGCATATTGGCGACTTTGTGGCGGCGTAATGCCTGCCGCATCGTGGAAAACCCCACTTTGTGGTTATCAAAAGGGTAATCACAGTACTGAATTGCCAGCATCCACGCGCTGAACAAGAACCACAGAAGCGGAGCGACAGTCTGCCCAATACCTGGGATGAAATAGAGAAGTAGCAGCACAATCGCACGGGGCAGGTAATACGCCAGCTTTTGAACCTCACGCGTCATGATGCGCGGGACGTCTTTGGCAATACTGAGTATGCCGCTGTCCGGCAGCGTTTGGCCGGTTAATTTTGCCTCCAACTGCTCGGCCAATAAGCCGTTAAACGGGGCGGCAATAAAATTGGCGATCGTGCTGAATAGGTAGCTGAATACCAGCAATATGGAGAGGACGGCGAGTGGCCAAATGAGGTAGCTGAGCCATTGCAGCCAGCTCGGAATGTAGCTCATTATATGGGGAATCCAGTCATTAAGCCGGGTGAAAAGCCACCAAAAAGCCCCCCCCATTAGCACAATGTTCATGAGCAAAGGAAGAATGACGAAACGTCGGATACCTGGCAGTGAGATTAAGCGCCATCCAGCAAGAAAATAGTGTATACCGCTGCGAGTTTGGTCTGCTGTATTGCCATAAGGCGGTTTTTCGGAAGACATTGTGACAATATACTCAGTCATTTGTTTGTTGAGGCATCATATCGGGATGATCTTATGCTGGCTAGCCCGTATTTGGATGAAAAAACAGCAAAAAAGTGCGTTGTATCTATCTTTATTGTCATAAAGTACCGTGCAGGCTTGCACTTGTGTACTCAGGCAAATAGAGTTAGTAGTATAAGTATTTGCCGTGGTGGCAATGTATTGTTAGAACAATTGGGATAGCAATGATGCAGGACTTGCGTCTGATATTAATCGTTGTTGGCGCGATCGCTATAATAGCGCTGTTACTTCACGGCTTGTGGACTAGCCGTAAAGAGCGCTCGTCCCTTTTTCGTGACCGCCCGGTTAAACGAGCAAAAAAAGCGCGAGATGAAGCGCCGCTTGACGATCTGGATGAAGGCGTTGGCGAAGTTCGCGTAAAGGGCGCTCGCCCGCAGCAAAATGAGCCTTCATTTGGCAACGCATCGTTTGATCGCGACGTGTCTGACAACGCGTCGTCTCATCACTACGATACACGTGAAGACGTTCGCTCAGAGGCGAAATCGCCGTTTGAACATCTGTCTCCCGCTTCATCTTATGACCCTTTACTGGATGAAGCGACGCCAGTGGATTCTCCGCGTGCGCAGGTGCGTAGTGAGACGGCACCGCAGATCGTTTCTCCCACAGAATCCTCTGTTTCTGAGCCCAGCAGTGGTGCTCGGCGTGAACCCTTTGCGTATGATGCAGCGCCACAGCAGCCTGTTACGCATTCACTGCATGAGAAAGTTCAGCCCGCGCCCGCGCAGCCTCCGCAACCCGCAGAACCGGTTGAACCCGCAGCGGCGAAAGAAGCTGTTCTGGTGCTGCACGTAGTGGCGCATCAAGGCGGTGTCATTGGCGGTGAACTGCTGTTACAAAGCCTGCTTCAGGCTGGTTTCCAGTTTGGTGAAATGAACATTTTCCATCGCCATGTGAATCCTGCTGGCGCAGGACCAGTGCTGTTCAGCCTGGCGAATATGGTTAAACCTGGCTCGTTTAATGTGGATGCAATGGCAGAATTCTCGACGCCCGGCGTATCTATTTTCATGATGGTGCCGTCTTATGGTGACGCCAGCCAAAACTTTAAACTGATGTTACAGTCTGCACAGCGTATTGCTGACGATGTTGGCGGCGTGGTGCAGGACGATGAACGTCGTATGATGACGCCGCAGAAGGTCGAATCCTACAAAGCCCGCATTCGCGATGTGCTGAAAGCCAACGCCTGATAGCATACGTGGAAGCATCAAAAGCGCCTGTGAAAACATAACGTGTGCGAATGCAGTGGGTGAGAAAGAAGCCTCCGTTAGTGGAGGCTTTTTTTTATCCTTCGATCTGGCTGTGATGTAAAAAGGTAAGAAAAGGGGAAAGGTTGTGAGTGAAGCAAAAGGATTAAAACAAGAGCTTGGCCTGATTCAAGGCGTTGGACTGCTTTCTACCTCGCTATTGGGGACTGGGGTGTTTGCAGTTCCTGCTCTGGTCGCACAGTTGGCGCAGCAAGACAGCCTGTGGGCATGGCCGATTTTGATCCTGTTTGTCTTTCCTATCGCCATTGGCTTTGCTGCGCTGGGGCAACATTTTCCTAATGCGGGCGGTGCCGCGCACTTTGTTAATTTAGCCTTTGGGCCGCGTATGGCGCGCGTAACTGGCTGGCTATTTCTGTCCGTCATTCCGCTGGGCCTACCAGCAGCCTTGCAGATTGCTGCCGGATTCTGGCAGGCAGCATTTGGCTGGAGCGATCTGGGGCTGCTCTGCGTACAGTTGCTGACGTTGGGCGGTATCTGGCTACTTGGCCTGCGTAGTGCGGGTTCGAGTGCCAACATTCAGATCGTCATCGCGCTGCTCGTGGTAGGGCTGGTTGCCGCGATCTGGTGGCAGGGAGACATCACGCCTGCACATATCCCTTGGCCGTCGGTGAACGAGCTGTCATGGTCTAACACCTTCGGCGCATTAGCCGTCATGTTTTGGTGCTTTGTTGGCCTTGAGGCTTTTGCTCATATGGCGACGGAATTTCGGGTGCCGGAACGGGATTTTCCCCGGGCTTTACTTATCGGTATGCTGGTTGCGGGGGCAGTTTATTGGGGATGTACGGTAGCCGTCCTGCATTTTAAGGCGTACGGAGAGGGGATTGCCGCAACGGCGTCGCTGCCGGGGATCGTTGTGCAGTTGTTTGGTCAGCACGCGCTGTGGATTGCCTGCTTCGTCGGTTATCTGGCCTGTTTTGCCAGCGTGAATATCTACACGCAGGGGTTTGCCCGGTTAGTTTGGTCACAGGCACCGAAAGGGAGTGCATTAGCGAAGCTGTCCGCAGGACAGGCACCGGTGAATGCGTTGTCGATTGTTGTTGCTTGCTGTCTGGTATGCTGCCTGGTGATTTATTGGCTCAGGTTGCCGCTGGATATGCTGATTGTGTACGCGAATGGCATCTTCGTGCTGATTTATCTGCTGTGTATGCTGGCAGGATGGCGTTTGCTGAAAGGGCGTGCGCGCGTGATGGCGGCAATAGGAGGCATGCTCTGCTGTGCACTGTTGTTGATGATTGGCTGGAAATCGCTGTACGCGCTAATCATGCTGGCCGTGCTGTGGCTGTTTTTACCGCGCAGGCAGGTCGAGCTCGTTTCCCATTGACCCGTTTGCCGTATTGGGAATTGAGCAGCACCCTGAAGAACAGGGCGCTGCGTTGGGATGACGATTAATCGTTTTCCGGTGCAGCGGCAGGTTTTTCTTCCGCGGACAATTTCGCTTCCAGCTCGCTCAGACGCTGTTCCAGGCGGGCAATCTTCTCGCGCGTGCGGAGCAGAACCTGGGTCTGAATATCAAACTCTTCACGGTTCACCAAATCCAGCCGGGTCAGCTGTGCTTGCAAGACCTGACGAATCTTTTTCTCTACATCATCACCCAATTCCCGGATACCTTTTGGCATGGATTCATGCACTTGACGGGCGATTTGCTCAATCTTCTTTGGGTCAATCATGTCGCTTTCCTGATTAGGTTGTGTAAGTAGGTACTATAGCAAGAGCAAGTGTAATGCCTATAAACGAAATCTGACATCTGCTTTGCACATATTCAGCATAATTTTACTGTAATCCAGCATACGTTTTGCCCTATTTCCTGCGGCGGATCAATTGCCCTATCGAGGTATTAGCGTTATAGTAAATCCGCTTATTCTCAGGGCGGGGTGTAATTCCCCACCGGCGGTAAACCAGTACACATACTGGAAGCCCGCGAGCGCTCTCGCTGTTTTCTCCGATTTAATTATCGATTTTGCAGCGTGGGGTCAGCAGATCCGGTGTAATTCCGGAGCCGACGGTTAGAGTCCGGATGGGAGAGAGTAACGGTATCTGTCGGGCTATATGCCCGCTCGCGTTATTTTTGTTAGCCATTACTATGCAACCAGTGGTAGTGGTTACTCCTCAAGCTCGCCCTGATTCTGGTAATTCATAATAACATTGAGGTTTTTTACCATGAATCAGACATTACTTTCTGAATTTGGCAATCCTACCGAACGCGTAGAACGTGCCCTTGATGCATTGCGTCATGGCCGCGGCGTGCTGGTGCTGGATGATGAAGATCGTGAAAACGAAGGTGACATGATCTTTTCCGCTGAAAATATGACTGTTGAACAAATGGCGCTGACGATTCGTCACGGCAGTGGCATTGTGTGCCTGTGCCTGACGGAAGAGCGTCGCCAGCAGTTGGAATTGCCGATGATGGTGGAGAAGAACTCCAGCCATTACCAAACGGCGTTCACGGTGACGATCGAAGCTGCTGAAGGCGTGACGACGGGGGTTTCGGCTGCCGATCGCCTGACCACCATTCGTGCCGCGATTGCGGATAACGCCAAGCCGAGCGATCTGAATCGTCCTGGTCACGTATTTCCGCTACGCGCCCAACCGGGTGGCGTATTAACACGCGGTGGTCACACTGAAGCAACGGTTGATCTAATGACGTTGGCGGGCCTGAAGCCGTCTGGTGTACTGTGCGAACTGACGAACGATGATGGTTCAATGGCGCACGCGCCGGAAGTGATCACGTTTGCCAAACAGCACGACATGCCGGTGCTGACGATCGAAGATCTGGTCGCTTACCGTATTGCGGCAGAGCGCAAAGCCAGCTGATTCACGCAGCGCATAGA
>NZ_LXFY01000012.1:599601-600913 GCF_021432585.1 Pectobacterium sp. IFB5596 | reverse complement strand
TGACTAGTCCTGATATAGGTTGACAGTTTTCTGCCTGTAAAACGCCTGATGAACCTCATCGGGCGTTTTGTATTTCAGGGCCTGATGTGGCCGCTCATGGTTATAAATCGCCACAGATTCTTTTACCATTTTCCTCGCTTGTGCCAGATTAGCTGGGCGCGAGAGTAAAAACTCATTTTTCAGGATGCCGTTTATCCGTTCAGCCAGCGCATTCTGATAGCAGTCATAACCCTCTGTCATTGAACAGGTTATCCCATTTCTCTCATGTACCGACTGGTAAAGCGCTGAACAGTATTGTAGCCCTCTGTCAGAGTGGTGTATCAACAGCCCTTTTGTTTTTCTTTGTCGTAATGCACGTTTGAAGGCTTTTACCACATTTTCAGTTTGCAGATTATCTCCTACATGGTAACCCATGATTTTTCTGGAACAGGCATCCGTGACCAAACTCAGGTAGACCGTGCCACTGCGTACTGGTAGATAAGTAATATCGGCGACCCAGACTTGCTCCGGCTGAAGGACAGTAACCTGTTCGGGGCCAGGCTTCAGCAAGTTCGGATGCCGGTAAAAACGATGATGGCTGTTGGTCGTTTTGTGGTATGCCCGCTTTACGGGTACCAGAAGCCGGTGTTTACCCAGTAGGCTAAACAGGCGGTCACGCCCGATATTGAGTGTTTCACCTGCCTGACGGTTCAACAGAAAGTGGAGTTTGCGTGTGCCTATACGTGGCTGACGGCACCGAACTCGGGCAATAAAATCAAGAACCTGACTATTGTGTTCATGTCGTTTATTGCACCTTGCATTATGCTGGTACCATGCCTGTCTGCTGTGCCCCAGGAGCTGGCATGCGCGTGTCACGGTGACTTTTGGGGCCTGACCCTGCGCAAGGACTTGCCGGGCCGCTTTTTTACGACACTTACCCCGTAATCATTTTTCAGGACGTTGATAACAGATTCAAAAAACTCGGCTTTCTGATTCGCCAGCTTAAGCTGCTCTTCAAGTTCTTTGATTCTTTGCTCGGGTGTAAGTGGGGTAGTTGTCTGAGCCACAAGCAGTTTCCTTTTCATCAGGTCAGGAAGTCCGGGACTCCAGTCAAGCTGGCCATATTTACGCAGCCAGACAAGAACGGTGGAGCGCCCCTGAATGCCATATCGCTGCTGGGCCTGTTTATAGGTCATCTCGCCTTTTTCGACCTGTTCAACGACGGCTATTTTAAAGGATAGAGGATAATCACGTTGGGTACGTTTGAACTCAGTCATCATCACGTTCTCCGTATTTAAGTCAGGGACGTGTCAACGCTATTCAGGACGGGTCA